>JBBQAK010000006.1:0-22527 GCA_038316215.1 Gemmatimonadales bacterium
AGCGCGGGCGTCAGCGATCCGGTGGCCATAGCCCCACCGGCGACGAGGCCGGAAGACTTGAGCCACTGGCGACGGGAGACAGCGGACGGCGTGAACGGCGTCATAGCGGTTCCTCTCGGGTTATGTGGGCGCGCGGGTCACCGGGCGATGTAGCGGACATGCTCGGGCGTCTGGTCGATGCTCGGCAAACATACGGTGTTTCGGGCGAGGGCGCTTGGGTTTCCGCGGGGGCCGCAATGGGGCCGCAATGGGGCCGCAATGGGGCCACGATGGGCGGCAGGCTCCCCGTCATCTTACGGCTGAGCTGGGCGACTGCTCGGCATGAACCGGCGCGGCGTGTAGAGGTTATGCGGTCTTTACGCAGCCGCCCCGCCTCACGCGCATCGCGTGTCGCAACGATGGCACGGTGCCCCACGAAGTGTCCATCGCGGGTTGCCCTCCATGCTGCTGGGTAGCAACCCGCGGCGAACAACGATCACGTCAAACGTTCGCCTGACCGACGGCAACTGATGCTGCGCACGATATGGGCACAGGCATCAACGCCGTCGGCGAGGCCACATCGATGGCGTATTACCTGCGCCGGTTCGCCGCGATTCGAATCGGCGGACTGCCCCGTAGCCGCAGGAACTCGCCAGCGTTCCGCCACTCCACGCCCTGCTGTGCCATGTCCATAATGGTGACTTGTCCCAAGTTGACATGGTACTTGCGCATCAGCACCTCGACCGCACTGAGCAGGTACGAGGTGTTGGGCAGATAATGGCCACTCAAGTTATCGATGTGTACCACGTGACCCGCCGCTACCGTGATCTCACCGGCGCAGAGAACGGGCTTCCCGGACAGAAACGACGAATGATGAAACGTGCCTGCCTTGGCGGGCTGCGCCGACGTGTAGATGTACTCCATATCATCAATCGCATACAGCTCCTTGCCACCGGGGCTGGCGTGGGGAATATCGTGCCCACCGCGATGGAATCGACCGTCTGGCCACAGTTGCAGTTGGCATTTGAGGCGATCGGCCTTTTGCAGGTACTCCAAATTCCGAACAATCTTCCCCTTTTGGTTCTGACTGCCGGCAAAATCGAGCGTGGCAATGAGATCATGCGGGTCGACCTGATCGGCATGCGATCCATTGTAATCCTCGATTTTCTGCTCAAGAAAACCGGCGGACACGCGATTCATCGGCAGGGTGGCCTGTAAGCCGAACTTCTGCTTCGCGTTGGCGCGCGGTTGGAGGGTCTCTGCCACGTTCTCCTGCATCTGTTTGCCGGCCATGGCCCTGCTTCCGCCCTGCTGCCGTTGCTGAATGGCCGCCTGCATCACCGGTCCGCGCAGCAGCGCCTCGGTCTGATCGCGCAACTCCGCGATATACTCACGACGGAAACTCCGCTTTTTGTCGCCCTTCTCCGACAGCCAGTCGCTGCAGTACCGACGGATCAGAATCAGCAGCTTGAGCTTCTGCAGGTCTGTTTTATTGGGCGTGTGGTACTCGCCGAGCAAAATATCGATGTCGGTAATCAGCGGATTCTTGCGATCTGCAAAGATGCTGCTGGTCTTTTTGCGCCAACTTTCAGCGGTCATCAACATGAGTGAGAGCCTCGAGACACATGACTTACCGATGATGGCACCACAAGCACGATGCCCGAATCGAAACAATATGGTGCTCTCGCGAGAGATTCGCGACATCGAATCCAGCGGCACGAACCCAACCCGCCGCTGCGGCAGTGCTCGCGCAGGCGTCATACGGTATTCCTCGCCGAGCCCGTCACTCCGCGCGGTTGCGGTCGCCCGAATTCAGTCGTACACTCTCGGAACGCCGGTCTGCTCCTTCTGCCTGACTGTCAATGCCGTTCACCGTTCTTCACGGTTTCCCGCTTCGCAGCGCCATCGTCGGCCATTACCAGCCGAAGAACGTTGTCGTCCCCGACGTCAAGATCGATGTCACCTTCGAGGATCCGGACGGGTCGTTGCAGAAGGTGTTCAGTGAGGACCCGCTCCTCCTGAACGAGTTGGTCGATCTCTTGCAGCCGCTTCTGCGCGGGGATCTCGCGAAGCTGATGGCGGGCGCGGTCCACGGCACGGAACTGAACATGGCCGACGCGCACAAGGTGAAGCGTGAGGCCGATGCCAAGGCGCACTCCGAGCGACTCCCGGCCAAGCTCAACGAAGTCAAGAAGCAGTTGCTGCCGAAAATCGAGGCGGTCGCGGTAAGTCTGCTCTCAGCGCATGCGGCCAAACGGAAGTCGTACACCAAGTACAAGGTCAAGGCGGGTATTGGTATCACGTTAGGCGTGGCCGGCGTGGCCGCCAGCGTCGCGGGCATCGTCCTCTCCGGCGGTGGATCGAGCCTCATCTCACTGATCGGCATCGCGCGTGGCGCGAGCGAGATCATCCAGCAGTGCAAGTCGCTTTACGACGACGCGGAGACCGTGTCGAAGCAGGTGCTGAAGGGGATTCTCAAGGTCGCGCAGGGTCCGTCGCGCGATCCGAATATGAACGCGTTGAAAGAAGTCGGCCGCGCCGTGGTCAAATCGCTCACCACGATCGATTTCGTGGCCACGCCGGCGAAGTGCGCGGATATGAATCAGACCTTTGGGATCAAGCTCACCGGACTCGAGGTGGGGCAGCACAACACCGCGATCAAGCTCAGCCAGCTGCTCGATGCGAACGAGGCGCTGATGCGGTCGGTCCGCTCAAATCCGAATCCCAGAGTGGTACAGAAACTTGAGCAGGCGGAGAACAGCGTTGTCCTGCTCCTTGAGAAGGTGGCGACACTCGGCGAACGGGTGAAGGCTGGCACGGAAGAGCACAAGTTCTACGCGGACATTATCCGCGATATGCAGGCGAAGGTGGCCGGGTGGGGTGGGAAGGCCGCGGCGCTCACGAAAATTTTGTTGAACACCGGTATCGGCTTGGCCACTGGCGCCGCTGGCGGTGCCATCGGGGCTGGCATCGCCGGCACGTCGCTCGGGGCTGGCGCTGCCGGCGGTTTGCCGTTCGCCTCAGCCGCTGAAAGCGCGCTCGAAGGAGCGGTCGGCATTGGCAAGATCATCAGCGAGTCGGCAGCGACGCTCGTCGATCTGATCGGCATTTACCAGGAACTCGCCTCTGCCTTCGGCGAGGAGACAGCCGACCAGACGCAGCGCGCGTATCCGTCGATGCCGCCGACCAAGTCGCCTCGGCAGTGGGCGAGCGCGAAGCCGTCCGCCGCGGCCCGCAAGGCCGCCCCGCGCACGCCGCCGCCGCTCCCACCGCGACCGACGAAGCCCTTACCCCCACTTCCCCGAAAGTGAGTCGTCATGGGGGGCGCGACGGCAGCGCGGCGCGAAGGCAGCGGCGCATGCTTCCCTACGCGCTTGCGCTGGTCCTGACCGGCACGCGCCTCTCCGCACAAGTCGCGGCCACGCCCGACCCGTCGCGCATGCCGCCCCCAGGTTGGGTGTCGTCACCGAAGCAGTTCGACGCGATCAAGGTCGCGACGGACTTCTTGATGCCAATGCGTGATGGCAAGCGGATGGCCACCGACATCTACCGACCCGCGCGCAATGGCGCGCCCGTGGTGGACCGCTTCCCGGTGCTATTGAACCGCACGCCGTACAACAAGATCTCGTTGGCCGAACTGGCTGTGTTCTACGCCGAGCGCGGCTACGTGGTGGCACTGCAGGATACGCGTGGTCGCTACAAGTCCGAAGGGGTGTTTTCAAAGGTGCAACCGATCGACGCGACCGACGGCTACGACGCCATCGAGTGGTTGGCGAAGCAGACGTATAGCAGCGGCAAGGTGGGTATGTGGGGCACGTCGTTTGCTGCACACATGGAGGCCGGTGCCGCGCAGTACAACCCGCCGTCGTTGAAATCGCTGGTGCTGAACATGGGTGGCATGTCGAACGGCTGGGACCACGGCGTGCGCTATCGTGGTACCTACGAAATGGGACGGCAGCTCACATGGGCGTGGTCGCAGATGCTGGCCGACGCACACACCGACGACGTGAAGGCACTGCTGACAAGAGAAAAAGCCGAAGACTGGTACAGCGTGCAGCCGATGCGCCGCGGGCTCAATCCGTTGTCAGTCGATCCGCAATACGAAGGCTGGTACTTCGACTTCTTCGAGCACGCCGATTACGACGCGTACTGGAAAGATCCGATGCTGGCCTGGGACGAGCACTATCCGCAGACGGCGGACATCCCGATGATGCAGGTGGGTGGCTGGTACGACATCTTCCTCGCGGGCACGTTCAAGAATTATTCCGAGCTGCGCCGACTGAAGAAATCGCCGCAATATGTGATGGTCGGCCCGTGGAAACATGGCGGCAACAATCTGCCGTACGCGGGTGATGTCGCCTTCGGCGACAGTGCGGCGATTCAGGATTTTCTGACGGATTTTCACATGCGGTGGTTTGATTACCACCTGAAGGGGATCAAGAACGCCACCGAGACACTCGCGCCCGTGCGGCTCTTTGTCATGGGAACCGGTGATGGTCACAAAGACAAAAATGGGCGCCTGATGCACGGCGGATACTGGCGCAGTGCGGATCAGTGGCCGCTGGCCGGGACGAGGCTTGTCCCCTACTACTTTCACGGCGATGGCGCTCTGTCGCCGGCCAAGCCCGCCGGCGTGAGCGCCAAGACGACCTACACGTTCGATCCACGTCATCCGGTGCCCACGATTGGCGGAGGGGCCTCGGCACGTTTGAAGGACGGGGCGTTCAATCAGCGCGAAGATCCGCGCTTTCCGCCGTCGCAGGCGCCGTGGCTCCCGCTGCGATCACGCGCCGATGTCGTCGTGTTCCAGACCGAGCCGCTGAAAGAGGACATGACGATCATCGGACCGATCACAGTGAAGCTCTACGCATCGGCGACGACGGTGGATGCCGACTTCACGGCGAAGCTGGTGGACGTGTATCCATCGAGCCTCGACTGGCCGGGCGGCTTCGACATGAATCTCACCGACGCCGTTGTGCGCGGTCGCTACCGCGCCACGCGTGATCACGCCGTGTTGCTCACGCCACGAACGGTGTACGAATTCACGATTGAACCGTTTCCCACGGCGAACGTGTTCAAGAAGGGACACCGCATTCGCGTGGATATTTCCAGCAGCAACTTCCCGCGCTTCGATGTGAATCCGAATACCGGTGAGCCGTTGGGGCGTAACCGGCGTATGGTCACGACCGACATCACGATTCAGCACAACGCGACGTATCCTTCGCACATTGTGCTGCCGTTGGCTCCCGCGCGTCCGTAGGGCGCGCCATGCTCACGTTTCTCGCGTATGCCATGGTGCTCGTCTTCATGACGCTCATCATGACCAAGCGACTGTCGCCGTTGACCGCGCTGATTCTCATCCCGATCGCGTTCGGGGTCGCGGGAGGATTTGCCTCGTCGTTGGGCGAGATGATGGTCAGCGGCATCACGAAGCTCGCGCCGACGGGCGTCATGCTGATGTTCGCGATCCTGTACTTTGCCGTGATGATCGACGCGGGGCTATTCGAGCCCTTCGTGCAGCGCCTCGTGGCGCTCGTGCACGGCGATCCGGTGAAAGTCGTGCTCGGCACGGCGGCGCTGGCGCTGCTGGTGTCACTCGATGGCGACGGATCGACGACGTACATGATCACGACCGCAGCCATGTTGCCGCTGTACCGGAAGCTTGGCATGCGGCCGCTGATTCTGGCCTGCGTGACCATGCTCGCCGGTGGCGTCATGAACATCTTGCCCTGGGGCGGTCCAACGGCCCGCGCGGCGAGCGCCCTCACCATCGATGTGAGCACCGTCTTTGTCCCACTGATTCCCGCTATGGTCGGTGGTGCGCTTTGGGTCTTCTTCGTGGCCTACCAACTCGGCGTGCGCGAGCGGGCACGGCTTGCGGTGGCGCCTCACGCGCTGACGGGCAGCGCACACACCGATGACGTGCTGGATGAAGAACTGGCCAACCCGCAGTATCACGAGGATACGTCGCACCGGCGGCCAGATCGGTTGGTCGTCAACGCGCTCCTGACGGCCGTGCTGCTCGTGGCGCTCATCATGGCGGTGCTGCCGCTGCCGGTGTTGTTCATGATCGGTTTTGCCGTCGCGCTGATGCTGAACTATCCCGACATCGACCAACAAAAGGCGCTGATCGCCCGTCACGCGGGCAACGTGCTGTCTGTCGTTGGGCTGATCTTCGCCGCCGGCGTGTTTACCGGGATTCTGTCTGGCACGAAGATGGTGGATGCGATGGCCAGCAGCGTGATTCAGCTCGTTCCAGCTGCGCTCGGACCCTATCTGGCCATCGTGACCGGTCTCCTCAGCGTTCCGTTCACCTTTCTCATTTCGAACGACGCCTTCTACTTCGGGGTCCTCCCGATCCTCGCCAAGGCCGGCGAAGCGTATGGCATTTCGGCGGCGGAAATGGCCCGCGCAGCACTGGTCGGACAGCCGGTGCACCTGCTCAGCCCGCTCGTTCCCTCGACGTTCCTGCTCGTCGGATTGGCGGGTGTCGACTTTGATGATCATCAGCGCTTCACGCTGAAATGGGCGCTCGGCTCAACATGCGTGCTGCTTGCGATCGGACTGGTAACGCTGGTGATTCCGTTCGTGGGGCGCGCACCATAACGGGTGGGCCTCCGCTCGCTCGCACCTTCATGCTGGTCTCGGAGCGACATTCCCGTATGCGCGCACTTCGATTTCTCTCCGCCCTGCTCGTGTTCGCGGCGAACACCGCCATCGGCCAGTCTGCCGACACCGCCTATACGCTCACCGAAGCGATGATTCCCATGCGCGACGGCGTGAAGCTGTACACGCGCATTTTGGCGCCGCGCGCGCCGGCGAGGCCACTGCCGTTCCTCATGGAGCGCACGCCCTACGGCGTGGATGGCAACACGCCACAAACGGTGACGGGGCGCTGGGGCTTCATGACGAAGAACAATCCGACGGATGGCTATCTCTTTGTCTTCCAGGATCTCCGTGGGAAGTTTCGCTCGGAGGGACAGTTTGTCATGCAGCGCCCGCCGCGCGTAGACCGCGCCGACCCGAAGGCGATCGACGAAAGCACCGATGCCTACGACACGATCGAGTGGCTGCTCGCCAACGTGCCGAACAACAACGGGCGCGTGGGGATGACCGGTGTGTCGTATCCTGGGTGGACAACGGCGATGGCGATGCTCGATCCGCATCCCGCACTCAAGGCCGCGTCACCGCAGGCGTCGCCGGCCGACATGTGGAAGGGCGATGACTTTCATCACAACGGGGCGTTTCGTCTGAGTTATGGATTTGAGTACGCGACGATGATGGAGTCGGGTAAAGATGTGCAGCAGTTCGCGATGGATGCCTTCGACACGTACGAGTGGTATCTGCGCCTCGGTTCACTGAAGACGGTGAACGACAAATTGCTCAAGGGCACGATCCCTACATGGAACGATTTCGCGCAGCATCCCAACTTCGATGTGTTCTGGCAGCGACAGGCGATGGCTGGCTACCTCGATAAGGTCACGGTTCCGGCGTTGCATGTTGCCGGCTGGTGGGATCAGGAGGACTTCTACGGTCCCGTGACCATTTATCGCGAATTGGAGAAGCACGACGCGTCCAACAAGAACTTCCTCGTGGTCGGCCCGTGGAATCACGGCGGGTGGATGCGTGGCGACGGCGCGTCACTAGGACCCATCCAGTTCGGTTCGCCGACCGCGCGCTTCTTCCGCGACTCGGTGATGGCGCCGTTCTTCGCGATGTACCTCAAAGATGCGCCAGCGTTCACGATGCCCGAGGCGCTGGTGTTCGAGGCCGGAAGCAACGTGTGGAAGCGCTATGACTCGTGGCCGCTGAAGGCCGCCGTGTCGCCACGGGCACTCTACCTGCGCGAAGGTGGTGCGCTGGCGTGGTCACCGCCGCCGAAGACGTCGCCCACGCCGTACGACGCGTACGTGTCCGATCCGGCCAAGCCGGTGCCGTATCGCCAGCGGCCGGTGCAGATGACCTACGGCCCGGGCTCCACGTGGAGTACGTGGCTCACGGAAGATCAACGCTTCGTGCACAATCGCCCCGATGTGCTGAGCTGGGAGCTCCCCACGCTCACCGACGATCTCACGATTGCCGGCGACCTCACCGTCACGCTGCACGCCGCAACCAGCGGCACCGACGCGGACTACGTGGTGAAGCTGATCGACGTGTATCCCGATTCGGGGATGCGTGACCTCAAGATGAACGGCTATCAGTTCATGGTGGCCAACGACGTGACTCGCGCCCGTTTCCGCAAGAACCTCGAGAAGCCACTACCGCTCACGCCAAACGTGCCCGAGGCGCTCACTATCGATCTGCATACACAGGCGTACACGTTCAAGAAAGGACATCGGGTGATGGTGCAGGTACAGAGCACGTGGTTCCCGCTCATCGATCGGAACCCACAAACGTTCGTGCCCAACATCTTCGAGGCGAAGCCGAGTGACTTCCGCGCGGCCACGCACCGGATTTATCGTAGCGGCGCGCGGGCGTCGAAGATCGTGCTGCCCGTGGTCACGGAGATTCGTCCGTGAGGCGCCGTGGCTTTGCGCATCACGTGACCGCCGGCCTCATGCTTGGTGCCGTCGCGCTCTCGGCGGCCTCCGCGCAGAAGGCCAAGGCAGCCGCCGTGCCATTCTCGGTGGTGGAGGCCAGCATCCCCGACTTGCAGCGGGCACTCGCGTCTGGTCGCGTGACGTCACGCCAGATCGTCGAGCAGTATCTTGTGCGCATCGCGATGTACGATCGCTTGCTGCACGCCACGATCAGCGTCAATCCTCGTGCACTGCAGGACGCCGACGTGCTCGATCGCGAACGCGCGCAAGGCAAGCTCCGAGGGCCGTTGCACGGCATCCCGATTGCGCTCAAGGACAACATCCACACCAGAGACTGGCGCACGACGGGCGGAGCCCTCGCCTTCGCCGATCTGGTACCACCGTACGATGCCACGCTCACGCGCAACTTGCGGGAGGCGGGTGCGATCATCATCGCCAAGACGCAGCTCACCGAGCTTGCGAACTGGAGTGCCAGCACCATGCCCGGTAACTACACGGCGGTCGCGGGGCAGGGACTCAATCCCTATGATGCGCGTCCTGATCCGCGTGTCGGTTTGGATGATGGCCGCCCGGTGATGTCTACCGGAGGCTCGTCGAGCGGCGCTGGCACCGCGGCCTCGTTATGGCCTGCCGATGTGGGCACCGACACCGGAGGGTCGGTGCTGAACCCGTCGAACTTCACGATGCTCGTTGGCATTCGACCAACCACGGGACGTATCAGCCGGTATGGGGTCATTCCGATTACCGCTGACCAGGACACGCCAGGCCCGATGGCACAGAGCGTGACCGATGTGGCCATCCTTTTCGGTGCCCTCGAGAGTACCGTGCCCGATCCGCACGATCCCGGCACAACCGTTTGCACGCCACCGCCCGCACGCGATTACACGAAATTCCTTGACGCGAACGCGCTTCAGGGCGCGCGCATCGGCATTCCACGCGCCTTCTTCTACGACACGGTCACGGTGCTCGGTCGTCGTCGTGGCGGGCTGGCCGTGGCACAGCGCGCGGCGATGGAGGAGGCGATCGCTGCACTCAAGTCGCAGGGAGCGGTGATTGTTGACCCGGCAAACATTCCGAGCGTGGTGGCCGACCGGAAGGATGACAACGTGCTGGACTTTCCCTATTGCCAGACCGCTGATCAGCTGCGTGGGCAGGATGCCGATTGCTCGGTCGTGTTCAAGTACGGGATGAAGCGTGATTTCAACATCTGGCTTACCAGTCTTGGCGATCGCGCACCAGTCAAGTCGCTCACGGCGCTCCGCGAGTGGAACATCACGCATCAGCGCGCCGGTGCGATCAAGTACGGACAGGCCCGTCTCGACATTTCCGATGAGATGGATCTGCGCCTGGACCGCGAACGGTACGAGGCGGACCGCGCCAAGGATCTTCGGCTATCGCGAGCACAGGGGCTTGATGCGGCGCTCACGAACAACCGGCTCGACGCGTTACTCTTTCCCGGGAATTCGGGCTCCGACCTCGCGGCTCGGGCCGGCTACCCCTCGATTGCCGTGCCCTTTGCGCGCATTCCGGTGACCGCACCCGCGAACAACCCGTTCCCCGCGGGCTTTGATCCCAAACCCGTGCCGTTCGGCGTACAGATCCTCACGGCGCAGTGCGCGGACGCGAAGATGATTGCACTGGCCTACGCCTTCGAACACGCCACGAAGCGGCGCGTGCCACCACCCGCGTTTCCGTAGCGCGCGAACAGGAACGGCCGTTTTCGCCACACCGTTGTCCGTTGGTTAGCTTTTCGCCTATGCGACCGTCCCTCTCTCTCGAATCATTGCAGCAGCGCGCGCGCACATGCCTGCCCGCGCATCTCGGCATACGTATCACCCAGGTGGCGCCCGGTGAACTCCATGCGGAGCTCAGTGTCCGACCGGAAGTCATGGCGGTGAACGGCTTCCTGCACGCGGGCACCGTGGTGAGTCTCGCCGATACGGCCGCCGGCTTCGGCTGCATGACGCAATTGCCGGACGGTGCCGAGAGCTTCACGACGCTCGAACTCAAGACCAATCACGTGGGCACCGCGCGAGATGGCACGATCGCGTGCATTGCCACGCTGCTGCATGGCGGCCGCAGTACGCAAGTGTGGGATGCCACGGTCACACACGCGGAGACGGGCAAGATCATCGCGTACTACCGGTGTACGCAGATGATTCTGTACCCGCGCGAGCCCAACCCGCGAGCTGCCGTGTCGTAACGAGCGGCTTCGCCCCGCGACGCGTGTCTGGCGCCGTGGCCCTTCCCGCGTTTCCATTCCACACGACGCGTCCTGCTGTGTTCGCCGTTCGACCTTCCCGCGGAGTTAGTGCCTATGAGTGCAAGACGTAATCTGGCGCGGCTGGCGGTAGCCGCGCTGTTCGCCCCAGCGATCGTGCGTGCGCAGGCGCCTGTGAATGCGTCGGAGAATGCGCCGATCAAGTTTGCGCGCTACGCGCATATCGCGAACGATGGCACGATTGCATTCACATGGCAGGATGACATCTGGGTGGCCGACAAGGAGGGGAACAATCCCCGTCGATTAACGGCCCATGTCGCGCGCGACTTCATGCCGCGCTTTTCGCCCGACGGCCAAACGATTGCCTTCACCAGCAATCGGATGGGCAACAACGACATCTACATCGTACCGACCGCCGGCGGCGAACCGAAACAGCTCACCTGGTTCAGCGGTGACGACCAGGCGCTGTATTTCACGCCTGACGGCCGAGAGCTGGTGTTTACCAGCAATCGCGGCACGCATCCCTTCGGCTCACCGCTCTATCGACTGCCACTCGACGGGTCGGCCCCGCGTGCCATGGCGATGGACTTCGGGCGCGCCGGCATGATGAAGCAGGATGCGACGATGGTCGCCTTCAACCGCACACTGCCGTCGTACTGGCGGAAGGGATATCGCGGCAACAGCAACGCCGACATCGCCGTGCAGAATCTTCGCACGGGAGAGATTACGGAGCTCACCGATACCGCGTTGAAGGAGTACAAAGGCTTTACGCACGACGTGCATCCGATGTGGGGTGCCGACGGCATGATCTATTTCTCCTCCGAACGCGACGGCATTTTTAACCTGTGGAAGATTGCGCCTACCGGCGGTGCGCCGATTCAGGTGACGAAGCACAAGGAGGATGGCGTACAGTTCCCGTCCATCTCGCCAGACGGCCGTCACCTGATCTACGAGAACGACTTTGACCTGTGGGTGATGGACACGCCGAACGGTTCGCCACGTAAGCTCAACCTCCGCGTGTCTGCTGACGCGAAGGAGAATGACATCAGCACCATCACATCGACCAACCGGGCCGATGGCTTCGCGCCGTCGCCCACTGGTGATTACGTGGCGGTCGACGTGCACGGCGAGATCATGATCGTGCCGACCGAAAGCGGAATCGGCGAGCGTACGCAGGTCACGTCGTCGCCGTGGCGCGAGCGATTCCAGAGCTATTCGCCCGACGGTCGCCGCATGGCGTACGTCTCCGACGAATCGGGCGACGAGGAAGTGTGGGTCTATGAACTCGCCAGCGGGCTGCGCCGGAAGCTCACCACGCAGCCGTCGGTGAAGGCCGACCTCACTTGGGCGCCCAACTCACAGAAGCTCGCCTACACCGGCAACAATCGCCTGTGGGAAGTGGAGGTCACTGGCGGCGCATCGCGCGAGCTCGCGTTCAACCAGGCCGGTGGCTTCAGCGTGGGGCAGTACAGTGCAGACGGCAACTGGATCACGTACACGAAGCGCGACGACGATCAGAATGCCGATGTGTTTGTGTTCGACGTACGCTCACGCAAAGAGACCAACGTCACGCGCAATCCGTTCAACGACGCGAATGGTGTGATGACGCCTGACGGCAAGCATGTGCTATTCACATCGAACCGTGAAGGGGCAACGTTGCAGCTGTTCATCGTGTCGTTGGCGCGTCTCACGGAGAATCCGAACGATCCGTTGGTGCGTGAACGTCAACGCCGTGTAGCGAATGCGGCGAGCGGCGGAAACGGTGGCGCTGGTGGTAACGGTGCGAATAGCGGTGCGAATAGCGGTGCGAATAGCGGTGCGCGCGCCGACAGCGCCACGGCGGCACTGAACGTGGTGATTGACGCGGCGCGCATCGAGGATCGCGCGATGCAGCTCACACGTGGCAGCACGCCGGTGGGGGCGTACTTCCTGTCGCGCGATGGCCGGACGATCTACTTCACGGTGGGCGGCGGCGGCGGTCAGCAGCCGACCGTCGATCCCGAGAGCCCGAATGTGGGCCTCTTTGCCATGGGCATCGATGGCTTGAACCGCCGTCGTATCGCCGGCGGGCTGTATCCGCAGCTCACGCCCACGGCCGACCGACGTGCGGTGTTCTTCCGCCGTGCCGCTCGCAGCGGCGAGAGTGGCGACACGCCGGCCCCGGGCTTCGAGATAGCCAAGCTGGTACTCGCCACGCCGCAGCGCGCCGAGCCGGTGAACTTCTCGGTGGAGGTGATGGTCGATCATCGTGCCGAGCGCGAGCAGCTGTTCGAAGAGTCGTGGCGGGTGATGAAGTACCGCTTCTACGATGAGAAGATGCACGGACGCGACTGGGATGCGATCAAGAACCGGTACAAGCCGATGCTGCGGTACGTGAGCACGAACGAAGACGTTTATGACCTCGCGAACGAAATGATCGGTGAGCTCAACGCATCGCACACCGGCGTGAACGGACCCCCGTCGCGCGTGATGCCGCGCGTCTACACGACGCGCTACCTGGGTTTCGAGCTTGAGCCGAGTGATGCTGGGCGGTACCGCGTGGGGCACATCTATCGCAGCGGTCCCGCGGATAAGGAGTGGCTGAATATCACCGAAGGCGACTATGTGCTGGCCGTGAATGGACAGGAGCTCAAAAGTGGTGAGAACTATGAGCGCGTGCTCTCCACCGCGATCAATGAGTTCGTGCCGGTGAAGCTCGCGAAATCCGCGAGCGGTGACGGGGCGCGGACGGTGCGCATCGCCAGCGTCACGTCGCTCAACGACATCAAGTACGAGGAGTGGGTGGCGACACGGCGGGAGCAGGTGGAGAAGGAGACGAATGGCGACATCGCCTACGTCCACATCCGCTCCATGGACCAGCCCTCGCTCACGCGCTTTCGCAATGAGATCGACCAGTTCTCGAACAAGAAGGGGATCATCGTCGACATTCGCTACAACGGTGGCGGCAACATTGATCAGGAACTGATCGATATTCTCGAGCGGCAGCCGTACCAATTCTGGAATCAGCGCACCGGCGCGCGCACGTGGGGACGTCGGCCGCGTCAGGCGATCGCGGGTCCGAAGGTCATGATGATCAACGCGCGCTCCGGCTCCGACAGCGAGGTCACACCGTTGGCGTTCCGTCAGCTTGGGCTCGGCCGTATCGTCGGCAATCCCACGGCCGCGGCAGTGATCGCCACCGGGAGCTATGCGCTCATCAACGGCGGCACTATCCGCACGCCGGGATCATTGGTGATCACCTATGATCCCACGAAGCCGAACAACTACGGCGTGAACCTTGAGAATCTTGGTGTGCCGCCCGACGTGTGGGTGAAGAACTCGCCCAACGACGAAGTGAAGAAGTTCGACCGTGAGCTCAAGGCCGCCATCGAGGAAGCGATGCGGATGCTCAAGGCGGCCCAGAACAAGATCTCCAGCGAGAACTGACGCCATCATCGCGGTCGTCATCTGGGTGGTGTCGGATCATCCCACCACCCAGATCGAACGTTCTCGCGCAACTATTCCGTGGTCGTGCCGTCGAAGTGTTCCGTATCGGCCTCTGCTGCTGCCCGCGTGTGGTGCACGACCCCGTCGCGATGATTGGGTGGCGCGTACAGCGTGGACAGCTTCATCGGCACATCGCCGGTATTGATGATGTTGTGCGTCGTACCAGCGGGGATCAGGATTGCGAATCCCGCGACGATCTCCGTGCGTACGCCATCCAGTACGGCGACGCCGCTGCCCTGTTCTACCCGAAAGAACTGATCGAGCGTGTGTACTTCCTCGCCGACGTCGGCCCGCACGTCCAGCGCCATGACCACGAGCTGACAGTTCGTGGCCGTGTAGAGCACCTTCCGGAAATCGGAGTTGCTGACGGCGATTTCCTCAATGTTGCGTACGAAGCCCTTCATGCAAATGCTCCGGATGTCGCGCCCGCGTGCAGGCACGCTGTTGTGGCCATCGGGCCGACATCATGCGGGATGTGGCCCATTGATCGTAGCCCTGCACATCGCATGCCTCCGGTGGGTCAGCTCATCCGCCACATGCGGTCTCAGCCGCTATTCCCGTTGCTTTGCCTCGCGTCGTGGCGCGGGTCGCTGGCGTTCGCGTACCGGCGCATCGTATGGCCGATGCGGCGGAAACACGAACGCGATGGCACGACCCTGTTCTCCGGAGCCGTACCACCGCGTTCTCCTGTGCTGCTTACCGCGTGACGCTCATCCGCGCGTAGATGTACCGCCCGTTGAACCCGAACGGTGAGATCCCACTGTACGGAAAGATTCCGCCGTTATTGGTGGCGGCCGAATTGAAATCGGGATACACGTCCAGCAGGTTGTCCGCGCCCACCGTGAGACGCAATTGCCGGCGCAGCGTGTACTCCGCAGACAGATCGGTGATCACCTTCGCGGAGTAGGTGTTGTCGAGCGAGCCGTTCGCCGCCGTGCCGCGCGCCACGACCTCACCAAAGCGCTGTGCGCGCAAGGTCACGCCCATCGGGCCGCGGAGCAGGTTGGCCGAGAACAGGATGTTACTGCGCGGCTGACCGAGCTCGATGCGCCCTCGCTCAACCCGGCCGAAAAGCGCCTCCGACTGCGATGAGAGCGCGGCCGGGGTCGGCTTCACGTACGTCACCTTGTTTTCCGTGGTGTTGTACGCGCCGGTGAGGCGTAGGAAGCCGAGCGCGCCCACGGACGTACCAAAGTTGGCGACGAAGTCCGCACCCTGCGTGCGCGTGTTGATGGCGTTCGTGAAGTAGCGACCACCCGATACACCGGCGAGCCCGCGCGCCGTAAGCAGCGCCGTGACCTGCGCGCCGGTGAAGTTCTCGGAGAAGACGATGCGATCACTGATGAAAATGTTGTAGTAGTCCGCGGTGAACGAGAAATTCCGCGTTGGTTCGAGCGCAAAGCCGCCGCTCCAGTTCACCGACTGCTCAGGCTTGAGATCTTCGGCACCCAGCGCCCGCGCGATGGGATCACTCACCGGGAGCGTGCGCACGTCGAAAGGCGTTCCGTTGATGAAGTTCGTGGCCGTAGAGGAGAACCACTGTTGGTGGAGCGAGGGAGCACGAAATCCAGTGCTCACCGCGCCGCGAAGCTTGAGCTGATCCATCAGCGAGAATCGCGTCGCGAGCTTTCCGGTGGCCGTGCCGCCGAAGTCGCTGTAGTTCTCGCCGCGGGCGGCAAGCGACAGGAGCCAGCGCGCAGTCACGTCATTGGAGATTTCGACGTAGCCGCCCACGTTGTTCCGCGTATTGGTACCGGCATCGGAGGGACGGAACCCGGGAAATACCTGCGCGCCCAGCGCACCCTGCCTGCCAGCATTGGGACCGTCGATGATGCGCACACCACCATCGCGATACGAGTCGGGGTCACCGGCCGTGATGTCATAGCTCTCGTACCGGAACTCGGCGCCGGTCGCAAACTGTAGTGGGTTCTTGAGTCCGATATTGAACTCACGAGACAGGTCGAGATTGGTGGTGCTCTGCAGGAATCCCAGCTGGCCCGCATTGAAGCTCTGCGGACTTTGCGCGCCAATCGTGACATTGGCCGAGTTGGCAATGTCAAACTGGAACGTGTTGCGTCCGGCTACCGTGGACAGATCGTATTTCCATCCCGCGCTCTCGCCCTTCACGCCAACCGATCCGGAATAGTCCCAGATGGTGGAGGTGATCAGCGGGAGAAATCCATTCGGGTAGATCGCGCGGACCGTCCGGTCGTCCTGCGCCCGTCGAAAGAAGCCGGCCGCTTCACCATCACGGCGGCTTGCGCCGAAGAAGGAGTAGACCTGCGCCCCATTGTTGAGCGTACGTCCGTAGTTCATGAAGCCTGTGATGTCGCGCGTGTCGGCATCACCCTGCCGGTGATTGACCAGCGGCGCCGCGCTGTTGCGTGGATCGCCGGTGAAGTACTGCTGGCGCGTGTCGGGCAACGAGCGGTTGGTGGGGTTCCGATTCCGGAACTCGCCACCAACGGTGAGGAAGCCCGCCCCGCCGAAGTCCGCCGAGTAGTTGCCACCCAGCTGCACCACGCCGCCATCCGTGAGTTTTTCGCTGAATCCCTGCGTCGCCGCCGGGACGGCCGGGTTTCCCTCCAACGTGGTCTGCGTGCGTCCCGCCGTGGCGGTCAGTTCGGCGGGAGCCGTGGTCTTCAGGATGATGTTGATCACGCCAGCAATCGCGTCCGAGCCATACTGCGCGGCGGCGCCATCGCGCAGGATTTCGATCCGGTCGATCATGGTGGCCGGAATGGCGTTGAGGTCGACGGCCGCCTGGCCTCGGCCGATCGTACCATTCACGTTCACCAGCGCGCTCACGTGTCGGCGCTTGCCGTTCACGAGGACGAGCACCTGGTCTGCTCCCAGTCCGCGCAGCGTGGCCGGACGGACGTGGTCCGTTCCATCGCCGACGGTCGCCCGCGGAAAGTTGAACGAGGGGGCGACCATCTGAATCATTTGCGCGGTTTCCACGCGACCCGTGGCCCGCAATTCCGTGGCGCTGAGCACGTCAATCGGCGCCGGGGCATCGAGGACGGTGCGCTCTTGGGTTCGCGAACCGAGTACAGCGACCGCGCCGAGCGTCGTGGCCGCTTTCTCCAGTCGGAAATCTTTCGTGACGGTGGCTCCCGCGACGATGGTAATCGAGTCGCGCTCGAGGCCGTAGCCAACGAGGCGAACGCGGATTTCGTAGCGTCCCGGTCGCAACGCAATCCGGTAGCTGCCATCGCTGCGGGTGATCGCTCCCGACTGCGTCCCGCTGATGAATACGGAGGCGCCGGGGACGGCATCGCCGCCTTGCTCGGTCACCTTGCCGACGACGGTGCCGGTGAGCGCCTGCGCCATAAGCGACGCGGGCGTGATAACCAGCATTGCCGCCAGCGACCACCTCAAAATCGGTCGGACCATTGTTTCTCCTCTTTTGGGGAACTCCTTCCCGCTCAACACGCTGTGCGTACATAAGACAATGGGACGCAGACCCGCCGTCCGGAAGACTCTCCTACCTTGTCGCATTCCAGGCGCTGGCACGATCTGCGCCGCGAGAAAATGATGAATCCGTCGCGATGCCGCTGGCGACGCAACCCCGCCGACGTCGCAGGGCCGCGTTCACCTCGGCAGCGCAAACGCGATCACCGCGTCGCCACGACCGAAGCGCCCTCCGTCGCCTCCGGCGGCGATCACGACATACTGCCGACCATCGGCGCCGACGTACGTCATGGGCGTGGCCTTGCCGCCTGCAGGTAGTGCCGTGCTCCAGAGCTCACGACCCGTCTCCACGTCGAAGGCCCGGAACTGCTGGTCGAGGGTGGCCGCGATGAACACGAGACCACCGGCCGTGGCGATCGGTCCACCGAGGTTTGGCGAGCCTGTGGGCACTGTCGAATCCGGTACCATGTTGCCGAGCGGCACGTCCCACAGAATACGCTTGTTGGCGATGTCCACGGCGACCAGCTTGCCGAACGGCGGCGGTGTGCACGGGATACCATCGTCGCCAATCAGCAGCCCACGCACCTGCAAGAACGGCGTGCCGCGCAGGCGGTTCACTTGACCACCGCGCGCCTCGGCATCGCGGCGTAATGCGGCAATGTCCGTGCCCTCGGCCAGCACGAGTTGCACGTATGCCGCGACGGTGTTCACTGGAACGACGGCGATGTTGCGCGGGGCATACCAGGCCGCGCCGCCCCAATGCGCACCGCCGATGTTCGATGGCATGGCGAGTGTGCCGCGCAGTGAGGGCGGTGTAAAGATGCCCTCGTTACGGAGCCCACGAATGCGCACGGCACATGCGCTGCGCGTGGCGTCGGATGCACCGAACGCCTGCAAGGCGCTCAGCGAATGCGGACTGAGCGGTGGCAGCGTACTGAACGGCTGCGTGGGCCACGACTCCTCACCCACGACGTCACTCGCCGGCACGGCGCGTTCCTCCACGGCCACGAGAGGTGTGCCCGTATCGCGATCGAGCACAAATAGCATGCCCGTTTTGGTGGCCTGCAGCACGGCGGCGCGCCGTTGGCCGTCGATCGTCATCTCAACGAGTGCAGGCGGTGACGCGTTGTCGTAGTCCCACAGGTCGTGATGCACCGTCTGGAAATGCCACGCGACCTCGCCAGTGGCCGCACGCAGGGCGACGATGCTGTTGGCATAGTCGTTACGGCCCAGCCGCTTGCCGCCATAGTAGTCAGGGCTCGCTGAACCGGTGGGTACGAATACCAAACCGCGTGCGGGATCCGCCGCGATCACACTCCAGGCGTTGGCGGCACCGGTGTGGTGCGCGCCGTCCCCCCGCCACGTGGCGTAGGCGGCATCGCGCGCATTTTGTGGTACAGGATCCCAGGTCCACTGCTTCGCACCCGTACGCGCGTCGTACGCGCGTACCTCGCCGCTGGCTGCGTCTACACGATTGTTGTCGGCCACGGCCGAGCCGACCACGATCACGCCGTTCAGGACGGCTGGTGGCGACGTGACCTCGTACTCCGCGAACTCGAACGGTGCGTTGCGAAGTCCTTCGCGGAGCGACACGGTACCATGGTCCCCGAACGTCGCGCACGGTGTGCCCGTGCGCGCGTCGAGCGCGATCAGGCGCGCGTCGGTGGTGGCAACGATGATGCGTCGGCGGCAGGGTGCGTCGGCGGCGGCGGCGCTGTCGAGCCAGGAAGACACGCCGCGGGAGGTGAAGTCGCCGAAGCCGCTGCGCGCGCGTACGCCGGCGTCGAAGCGCCATGCGGTGGTACCGGTGACCGGATCGAGCGCGAAGATCTTGCCCAGCGGCGTGCTCAGATAAAGCATGCCGTCCACCACGATGGGTGTGGCCTCGAACGCGCGTTCGCCCGCCTCGAGCTCGCCGGTGTTGAACCGCCACGCCTCGCGCAGCTGTGCCACGTTGCCGCGATTGATCTGCGCGATGGGCGCGTAGCGGCTGCCGCCCGCGTCACCACCATACGCGGGCCATTCGGTGGCAGCGGACGGTGCGCCGGTCGCGCCACGCGTGGACTGTGCGAAGAGGGGAACGGCCGAGAGCCCGACGAGTAGGCCCGCGACACAGATGCGGCGCGAGAGGACTTCGTGAACAAACGCGTAGGTCAGCACGACGCGCGCCATAGTACGACTCCTGGTGAGTGAATCCCCAAGTATCACCAGGTCAGGGCACGATCGCCGAACAACGCGGGACCAGCGGGACGCCCGCTCGGATAACCGGAGAGATCGAGCGCATGCGCCAATCACTCACTCCGCCGCCGCCGCCCGAAAGCGCCGGCTCCAGCTCAGCGTGCGACCATCGAGTAGGACCACGCGGTAGTCGCCATGCGACCACGGCTGGATCTCGCGCACCGCGTCGAGCCGCACGACGTCGCTCTTGTTGATGCGGAGAAAACGCACCGGATCGAGTCGCTCCGCCAGTGACGTGAGCGTGCGGCGCACACGAAATACGCGTCCACGCGAGTGCACATCGCAATGATTGCGGTCGGCGCGGATGTGATCCACCTGATCCACCGGCAAGAGATACGCGCGATTCGCATCCCGCACGAGCAGGCGCGCCAGGAAACCGGCCTGCGACTCCACGATATCCGTAACCGACTTCATGCCGCGTGCACGGGAGGCTGCTGTACCCGCGAGCAGTGTGCGCGCCCGCTCCACGGCGGCCACGAGGCGTTCGGGCTTCACGGGCTTGAGCAGGTAATCCACTGCGCGTGCATCAAATGCCTGGAGGGCATGCTCTTCGTATGCGGTACAGAAGACGGTCAGCGGCATCTCGTCGCCCATGGCGTCCACCAGGCCAAAGCCGTCGAGCCGCGGCATGCGAATATCGAGCAGTACGAGGTCCGGTGCGAGCGACGTGATCGCCGGCACGGCGGCCTCACCGTCTTCCGCCTGACCCACCAGCTCAACCTGCGGAATCGCCGCCAGCAAGCGGGTGAGCCGTGCGCGCGCGGGCGCTTCATCGTCCACGATGAGTACGCGCATGATCACGTGATCGGCAGCGTAATGCGCACAAGGAATCCACCACTCGGGTCGTTACCGGCCTGTATACGGGCCGCGCTACCGTGCAACAGCGCGAGGCGGCGCACCGTCGTACTCAACCCTGTCCCCGTCGTCAGCGGATCCCGCCCGTCCGCTACACCGGGTCCGTCATCATGCACCTGCAGCGTGAGCGCCCCGTCGTCGCGCGCGATGTGCACGCGGATACGCGCCTGACCCTGTTCGAGTCCACCGTGACGGATGGCATTCTCCACCAGCGGCTGCAGCAGCACGGGAGGCACCAGTATGTCAGCGAGGCTCCGGTCGCTCTCCACCTCCAGACAGAGTCGGTCGCCGAAGCGTGCGTGCATGAGCGCCGCATAGTCGTCGAGTAGGGCGAGTTCCTCACGCAGTGGCACGTCAGCCCCGTGCGTGGAGCGCAGCGAGGCCCGCAGCAAGTCTGAGAGATGACCAATCAGCCGGTCGGCCACCAGCGGGTCCTCGTGCAGTTGCGCGGAAATGGTATTGAGGGCGTTGAACAGGAAGTGCGGCTGCATCTGAAGCCGCAAGGCACGCAATTGGCTTTCGGCGAGCGCACGTTCCAGTTCGAGTTCCTGCGTCTGCCGTGCTCGTCGGGCCCGGACCTCGTCGGTGAGCGCAATCATCGTGAGGACGGTCGCAAAGCCAATGAGCGACACCGGCAATTCCATGAGATAGCGCAGCGGCATACGACCGTAATCGTATTCCCCGAGACCCAGCAGCGGAAAGGCGACCGAGCGCGAGCCCCACATGAACGAGGTATTGGCGAAGCTGATGAGCACGCCGAGCACCACGTATTCGATGGCACGCCACCAGACGTGCTCTCCGCGCAATGGTGCACGGCGCCACGCGACGTAGATGAACACGCTCAGCAGCGCTGAGCCGAGCGCGCCACTGGCTTCCTCGACGAGCGTCGGCAGGAACGTGTTGGATACGGCGCGCACCACGTCGTCGAGCCACATATACGTGAAGCGCAGTAAGAAAAACAGCACGTGCACGCTGATCGACGCGGTGAGGAATTCGCGCAGCGTGATGCGGGTGGACGTGCGATCCGGTGTGGTCACGTGTACAATCTCGCCACGGTGGGTGGTGCGTCCAGTGCAAGCGGGACGTCAGGGACCGTCGGCGGGACCACCGGGCGTCTCGTCAGCCTTTTGGTTTCGAGCGCCGCGCCAACGACTCTACCGCATCACACCCGGAATCGACGCCAGGTACACATCACCGCGATAGTCTTCGGCCATGCACACGCCCCGCGCCGCCGCCGTCGCAATGGAAATGCTCGCGATCGCGCATTGCGCCGGGAGCGTCATGACGCGCTGCGGTGCGCCACCCGCTGTGCCGTTCACGCGCAGCAACGACGGCGCCCGTGCTCCGGATTCCCAGGCACCGAAGTAGATAGAACCATCCCGTGACCACGAGAGCCGACTCGCCTGCGAAGCGGGCGGAATCGGCGTGAGCAAGCGCAAACGCCCAGTGGCAAGCGACACGGCGCCGAGCACGAAGCCCGCCGGCGTCCTCACCGTCACGGCGAGTTCCTGCTCGTCTGGACTGAGTGTGCCTCCGCGGAGTAGTTGCAACGAGTCGGGCATGGGCAGGCGTTTGATCGCGCTGCTCGTGCTGTCGGTCAACACGATATCGCGGCCCAAAAGGCCGACGGTCACCATACCACCGCTGGCGCGAGGCAACCGCGCTTCTTGTCCCGACTGCTGGGGCGATCTCCGGAGAACACGGCGTTCACCGGTGTGAAAATCGTATACGAAAGCGGTGTCGCCCTCTGATTTCGTAAACGTCACGCGACGCCCATCTTGCGAGAGGCTCACG
>JBBQAK010000053.1:0-13511 GCA_038316215.1 Gemmatimonadales bacterium
GCTCTCCACGCTGAAGCCGATGACCAGCAGCGCCTCGGATGGCCATGCCACCGGTGCGTCCTCAGCGATCAGCGCTTCCAGCAACCCGTCTTTCCAGCGTCTAGCTGTCAGCTCATTGGCATCAATGACGTTGCCGGCCGACGACCAGCGCACCACCGGCAGAACTCCGCCAATCATCATCGTTGGCAACAGTCTTGACAGCCGGATAGACCGGCTGCCTGGCATGAGCGTCAGTGTGTCGCCGGCAAGGAAGCGGTCACCCGCCCCATTGATGACTTCGACAATGCGTAGCCGAATGACGACGGGCTTGTCACCGTCCCACGACAGGCTGAGTGAATCGTCCATCAGGTCGGCCGTGGTGCCATAGGCCTTCGGCGTGGCGGCCCCATCTGGAGACAGACTGATCGTGCCTTGCGCCATACCGACGGATGATGTGGCTATAGACAAGGACACCACGAAAACGGCATGGCGAAGAAGGACTACCGGGAGGTAGGACATGTTTTGCTCCAGTGGATGGTTGTCCAGTAGAGCGTAAATTCGGTGCACTTCTTGCCACCGCTGTCCGGCGGAGCACCCGCTACGACACCCCCACCAATCGCGACGGGCACCCTTCGTAGCGTCGGCCAGCCTTCAATTTTGCGTGCTTCATCACCACCGTGTGCGGCGCCACCTGCGTATGGTCGCCGGCTTCCGACCCATTCATCATCACCGATGTCTGCCCAACCGACGCGCCAGCGCCGATGTGTACCGTGTCGATCTTGAGGATGCGATCCTCAAAGGTGTGCGCCTGAAACATGGTCTGCACGGTGGAGTCGTCGCCGAAGTACAGCATGTCGGGGTCGACCACCTGCGAGAAGCCGGGCCCCAGCACGACGCGTTTCCCGATGGTCATGCCCATACGGCGCAGATACATGGACAGCAGCAAGGTGCCCTCGAGCCCAACGAGCACGGGTCGCACCAGCTGGCCCCACGCCACATACAGAAAATCCCATCGGCTGCACCAGCACGACCAGAGTGGATGCTGTCCCGGCTTCACTCGGCCGAGCAGCGCCCACTTGAGCAGCAGCAGCGCCACGGGGAGCACGGCCGTAAAGGCGAACGTCACCGCCGGCACGAGCACGAGCCAGGTGTACGCTGCTGATGCCTGTGCCGTTGTCGTGGTGAGTGTCCACGCCCACGCGAACGCGACCGCCAGCAGCGGAATCGGTAACACGAAGCGCAGCAGCTCCCACACCCACCGGTTGATGACCCGGATGGTGGAGGGCTCGTACGTCACGTTGCGGTTGGCGTCGTCGGGTGGGCGCCGCCGCATCGCAAACGCCGGCTGTCCGAACCATGCGGTCCCCGCACGCGCTCGCACATCATCGATCACCGTGGCGACGCCAATGAGTACGCCGTTGGCGATGTGCTGTCCGGCGCGAACAACGGCGTGGTTGCCAATGAAGACGCCGCTGCCGAGCGTGGTGCGCTCGAGCGTGACTGTGCCATTGGACACGCGCGGGCCGCCGAGATAGATCCCGTCGGCCAAGAAAGACGCTTCGCCAATCTCGATATGCTCCGGTACCACGTCGATGATTGTGCTGATTTCACAGTCACGTCCAACGCGCATGCCAGCGGCGCGCAGCCAGATGGGCCACATCAGTGTGCCGCTGAGCCAGACCCCGGCGGTGGTCAGCAATTCTGTTTTGAGGAGCACGCGCACATAGTCGCCGCTCCAGCGGCTCATGGTGCCCTCCGGCACGGCACCCAATGCCCGCGACAGGAAGGCCTTGAGCGCCAGCACGCACACCAAGGGCACTGGGCCGAGCAGTGTGAACGTGAGCACCAGGGTGCGCGCGTCGGGCACGCTCAGGCCACCGCGTACGACCTCTGCGCTGAGGCCGTGCCACGCCGCCAGGATGAACGCCGCGATTTCGTACGGCAGCGCAAACAGCAGAGCTAGCGCCAAGCGGGCGCCGAGCAGCGTGCGGTCGAACTGCCCAAGCGACAGCGTCGGTGTGCACGCTGGAGATGGGGTCGCAGCGCCGGACCGCTCGGCGGGCACGCCAAACCATAGTTCGCCGGGCGGAATCACGGCATCCGAGGGCAGCCACGACAACGCTGACAGGCAGGCGTCGTGTCCAACGCGGGTTCCGCCGCTCACGCTGCTCCGCACTTCGAGCGTCGCTCCGCGCTCAAGCGTCACGGGGGCGATCACGAGGGCACCGTTGTCGAGATCGACCAGATGCAGCTGCGCATCCTGCCCAATGGAGACGTGGTCGCCGATCTCCAACAGATCCCAGCCGCCGTCGGCGAGTCGCACCCCGCGATGAATGTGCACGCCGGTGCCGATGCGTGCCCCCAGTCCGCGCAGAATGGCGATCTGCATTCGTGTGCCTTCCACGAGCCGCCACGGAATCATCCCGACGGCGCGCATCACCGTCCAATGGCGCAGGTAGAACCCACTCCACACGGCGGTGCGCATGGGTACGTAGCGTCCAATGAGTAGACGCTTCACCACAATGGCAATCGCCGCCGACAGTGACACATACACGCCGATGGCTGCGAGGCCGACGAACGGTGCGGCCACGATGCACGTGAACACGCCAAGTGACTCGATGAGTGCCGGTGCCACACGAAATACGGCAGCATACCCAGTCCATGATCCGATCACCGTGAGCACGGTTAGCAGCAGGGCCTGCAGCGTGGTGACCCGCACGGGGTGTGCGCCCGGCGTACGCTCGCGCACGAACGCTGCCTGCGCTACCGGTGCCGCCTCGCGGGCCCGTTCGGCGATCCGCGCGATAGTGGGGCCGCCGTAGAGATCGCCCACGGTAATCACTTCCGTTTCCGGCACCTCGCCCAGCACGGTTGCCAACTCGGCCGCGGCCAGCGAGTCGCCGCCCAAGTCAGCGAAGAAATCAGCGTGTGATGCAATGGGCGTGTTCGTGCGCAGTACGCGCTGCATCGCGGTAGCGATCCACGTTTCGAGTGGATCGTGGAATACGTTATCGCGCACGGCATCTGGCGCGTCACGTTGTTCGGCGATCGCCGCGGTGGGCAATGCCGCACGATTGAGCTTGCCGCTCACGGTCACCGGGAGCGCGTCGATGAACAGGTATTCCGAGGGCACCAGCGCCACCGGCAGGTGCGCGCGCACGGCCTCGCGGATGGCGGCCGCCTCAGGCGGATGCGCGGCGTCGTCGGCGACGATGAAAGCCATGAGCACCTGTCGGTGCTCGCGGGTCTCCAGTCGACAGGCGGCCGCTCGCACGCCAGGGGCACGGGAGAGGTGCGCTTCGATCTCCTCGAGTTCCACGCGATAGCCGCGAATCTTCACCTGCGTGTCCGTGCGGCCATAGCACACGAAGGTCCCGTTGGGCTCCCGGTGCGCGAGGTCGCCCGTGCGATACAAGCGTCCGAGCGTGGGATGCTGCACAAACTTGCGTGCCGTCATCTCGGGGTCGCGCCAATAGCCGCGTGCGAGTGCCGCGCCGCCCAGGCACAGTTCACCCTGCGCACCGTCGGGTACAACGGCGAGCGATGCATCAAGCGCCCATGCCTGCACGCCGGCGATTGGCTTCCCAATCGTGATCGGATCATCCGGCGTGATGTCGGTGCGGATCGTGGTGACCGCGCACTCGGTGGGACCATATCCATTCACGAGTCGACGGCCCGGTGCCCAACTATCCACGATATCCTGCGGCAGCGCTTCGCCGCCCACGTACAGCAGCGACAGCCGCGGTAACCGTCCCCTGGCGTCACGCAGCCCCGTGGATCGCAACAGCGTCGGTGGCGGGCAGAGAACCGTGAGCCGCTCGCGGTCGATCCAGTCTACGAGCGCTGGCCCTGCGCGCACCGTAGCGTCGTCCATCACCACCACGGCGGCACCGACCGACCACGCCATCCAGATCTCCTCGATCGAGGAGTCGTAGGCGTGTGACGATCCCTGTCCGACGCGATCGATGGACGTGAGCCCGAAGGCGTCGCGGTCTGACTCGATCAGATTGACGATAGCATGGTGTTCGACGGCCACGCCTTTCGGCTTTCCGGTCGTGCCCGACGTGTACACGACGTACGCCAGAGTCGTCGGCGTAAGCCACGCGGGCGGCGTGGTCGCCTGCTCGCCAACTGCGGTTCCCACTGGCTCGCCGATTTCATGGAGGGGATCCGTGTCGACATCGATCACACGTTCGGTGGGGACGCCCATGCGCGCGATGCGCTCCGCGCCGATGGTGTTGGTCACCACCGCTACGGGTTCGGCGTCGGCCAGCAGCGCGGCGATGCGGTCGTCGGGAAACGAGGGGTCGATGCAGATGTAGGCGGCGCCGGATCGCAGTACCGCGATCTGCGCCGCGTACGTATCGGCCGCGGTGCGTGGCAGCAGCACGGCCACCAGCGATTCACTACGTACCCGTGGTGCCAATCGCGCGTGCGCACGCGCGGCGCGCGCCGCCAGTGCGCGGTAGGTCAGCGTGACGCGCGCGTCCCGTCCACGCCCTGGCGGAATATCGAGGGCGATATCGTCGGGGCCTTCCCCTACGCGCCGATCGAAATACTCGTGCAGCAGCAGGGCGTTGATGGACACCGGAATCGCGATGCCTTCTACTTGCCGAACGGAATCGCAATACCCGCGTTCACGCGAACTCCGGTCTTGCGATACGCGTCATAGGCTTCACCGTCTGTGGTGCCGGCCTTGTAAAAAACGGTCGGGAAGTCTGCCTGGATCCGGAGACGCGTGTTCCGAGTACCACTGGGCGCGCTCACGCCGACACCGACCATGAAAGCCGTGCTGGTCTCTTCACAGCAGGATACGACGCCTGCCAGTACCTGGGCAAAGGGCGACGCACCACCGCTCATGCGCCCGGCAAACCGAACACCACCCATGATCTGTGACTGCGTGGCCGCATCGAACTCCGCGGTGGCGGCAAAGCGGTTGATGCTGGCATCGCCCACGAGCAGGATGTCCACGTTGTTGGCTGACCGCGTGATCGCGCGTGATGCATCAAGGCCTATCCCGGCACTCGCGTTCACGCCCTCGAGGCGCATGAAGCTGTACGTCAGGCCGATCTCGCCCTTCGCCGAACGCGTTGACTGCGCCGCGACGGCGCCAGCCGCCAGGAGTGACGCTGCTGTTGCTGCCAGAATCCGGTGAACGCGATGCACCACGAGGACGCTCCGGTGAGACGGGAAAGCCATGCTGCGGGGGATACGGGACGCGTTCGGATTGCGTGACGAGCGGCCATCGCGTTGGACGGCTACTTTGCCACCGACGTTAACGGATAGCGAGCAGTATAGTTTGTGTCGGACGCGCTACCCACCGACAGGCCGACGGCGTCAGGCCTCCGATCGCATTCGACTCCCATTCGACTCTCATTCGATGGTCGTGACCCAGACGTGAGAGGCTCCATCCGCACTCGGCTCACTCGGATGGCCTGCGTCGTGGCGGGAGGCGTGCTGCTTCGCGGCGCCACGTCCGTATCGGCGCAGCAGCCCTCGTCGTTGCCGGGTCTGGTGCGGACGGAGACACTGGCCGTGCCGCGCATCGCCGCCTCGCCTGCGGTCGATGATATCATCGCCGAGCGCTGGCCGGCCGCGGGTCGCGTGGAGGGGTTCCGGCAGCGTGTGCCTGGCGACGGCACCCCCGAAAGCCGACGGACGGTGGCCTTCATGGCGCACGATGACCGGTATCTGTACGTGGGCTTTCGCTGCGAGACCGAGCCCAACACGCTGCGCGCGCGGATGGCCCCGCGTGAGGATATCGACGACGACGACCGCGTCACGCTGTACCTCGACACGTTCCGCAATCAGCAGCGGGCGTGGGTGTTCTCGTCGAATGCGTTTGGGGTGCAGCAGGACGCGTTGCTGGCGGAAGGCGAGGAGGCAGACAACAGCTTCGACACGGTGTGGCAGACCGAATCACGGATCACCACATTCGGCTTCGTCGTGCTCATGAAGGTGCCGTTTTCGAGTCTGCGCTTTACCGCTGGCGAGTCGCAGAGGTGGGGGTTCGCTCTTGGCCGCACGTCCCCTGGCTTGAGCGAGGACGTGTTCTGGCCGTACATCACGAACCGGATCGAAGGGTTCACCAACCAGATGGCCGACGCGAGCCTCACTGGTGTCGTGACGGGGCGGAATCTGCTCTTCGTGCCCTACGGCGCGCTGTCGGAGGCACGGGCACTCGATGCCAGCCAGCCGGCCTTCACGCGCGCATCCGACCGGCGCATGGGCGTAGACGCGAAGGCCGTTGTACACGCCTTCACGCTCGATGCGTCGGTGAATCCGGATTTCAGCCAGGTCACCCCCGACGAGCCGCAGGTCACCATCAACCAACGCTTTGAGGTCTTCTTCCCCGAGCGACGGCCGTTTTTCCTCGAGAACGCCGATTACTTCGCGGTTCCCGAGCAGTTGTTCTTCTCTCGACGCGTGCGCGATCCACGCGTTGGGCTACGACTCACGGGACGTGTGGGCGGATGGACGATCGGCGGTCTGGGTGCCAGCGATCGCGCCGCTGATCCGGTCAACGCCGATGGTCGCACTGGCATCGGCGTGCTGCGTGTGCAGCGCGACCTCGGCGAGCAATCCCGCATCTCGCTGCTCGGGACGTCGCGTCGCGGCTCGTCGGGAAACAACCTCGTGGTAGCCAGCGACGCACGCATCAAGCTCAGCCCAACCTGGGTCCTTACGGCGCTCGCTGCTGGAAGCGCGACGCACAGCGACACGCGTACCCCGAACGCGGTGCGATCGCGCGGCAGCGATCTGTATGGTGCCATCGCTCGCTCGGGGCGTGGCTTCAACTACTCGTTCAGCTATCTCGATCGCAGCCCCGAGTTCGACGCGCAACTCGGATTCGTGCAGCGCGTAAATATCCGCGAGATCGATCAGGAAGTACGCTACGCCTGGTATCCCGTCAACCGCTGGCTACGTACGATCGAACCCGTCATCAACATCTCGAAGAATTGGAACCATCAGCGCCGGCCGCTCGACTGGTTCGTGGAGCCCGCGCTCAACATCGGGCTCTTCGACGCACTCGATGTGCAACTGTACCGCACGGAGGAACAGGAGACGTATGAGGGATTGGTCTTCCGTCAGTACTCCACATCGATTGATCTCGAGGACGCGCATCTCGCGTGGCTGGGCATCAGCGGCGGAGTCTCGCGCGGACGCGCCGTGAATTTCGAACCGGCGACGGGCACATTGCCGTTTCTCGCCAACGGTACCGATGCGAACATCGGACTGACGTGGAGACCACTGCATCGGCTGCGCATCGCGGAGACCTACTTGTTCACGCGGCTCGCGTTGCCCGCTGGCGAGCGCGTGTTCGACAATCACGTCATGCGCACCAAGGCACTGGTACAGTTCTCGCGTGCGCTGTCAGCGCGAGCCATCGTAGACTACACGTCGATCGCGTCGGACCCGCGCTATTCTTCGGAGCTCGCGGGCAAGCGGCTCACCGGCGACGTGCTCGTGACGTACCAACTCGACCCGTTCACCGCCGTGTATGTCGGGTATACTGATCAACTGGAGAACGTGGTGGTTGATGGCAGACCGGTGGCCGCGTTGCGGCGCTCGAGGTCGCCACGAACATCGACCGATCGCCAGCTGTTCGTAAAGACGAGCTTCGCGTTACGCTTTTAGGGTGTCAATCGACCCTTCGATACGGATTATCTTTTGAAGCCACACCACGCGATGACCGACATTCCCCATGATATGATCGACATGTGATCGACTTCGGTAACGGACAACCATCGCTGTCGCTGCTTCCGGTCGATGCCCTGCGGACCGCGGCCGATCATTGCCTCACGCGCGGCGATGCGACCCTGCTGCAGTACGGCGACGATCAAGGCGACGTGGGATTTCGCGAATCGCTCGCCGGCTTCCTCACGCGTCGCTACGCGACGCCGGTGAGCGCAGCGCATCTCATGGTATCGGCCGGTGCATCGCAGGCGCTCGATCTCGTGTGTACGCGATTCACGAGGCCAGGTGACACGATCTTCGTGGAAGAGCCGACGTATTTTCTGGCGCTCGAAGTATTCCGCGATCATGGCCTACAGGTGGTCGGCATCCCGATCGACCACGACGGCATTCGTCTCGACGCGCTGCACGACGCGCTCACGCGGTATCGTCCCGCGTTGCTGTACACGATTCCATCGTTTCAGAATCCGTCGGGCACCACAATGTCGGCCGCGCGACGCGCGCAGTTGGCGGAAGTAAGCCGAGCGCATGACCTGCTCATCGTCGCAGATGAGGTCTATCATCTGCTCGACTTTGGCACCGCGCCGCCACCACCGTTGGCCGCGTACGCGCCTGCACACGCCGATTCGGCGCGCATATTGTCACTCGGTTCCTTCTCCAAGATCTGCGCCCCCGGCTTGCGGCTGGGATGGATACAGGGCGGGCCAGCGATCCTCGATCATCTGATGCAATCGGGTGTCGTACAGAGTGGCGGTGGACTGAGTCCGTTTGCCTCGGGTGTGGTGCGTAGCCTGCTCGATCTCGGTTTGGCCGATGCTGGGCTTGATGTCCTGCGTCGTGTGTACGCCGAGCGGTCGGCAGTGTTGTGCCGCGCCTTGCGTGAGGAGCTACCGGTGGCCGCGTTCGTCGAACCGCGTGGCGGGTACTTCGTGTGGGTACAATTGCCATCAGCGATATCCGCGTCGCAACTCCTGCCGGTCGCGGTCGCCTTCGGTGTGAGCTACCGTGCGGGCGAGCGCTTCAGTAGCCGCGATGGGTTCGCCCATGCGCTGCGACTGAGCTTCGCGCATTACGACCAAACAGCACTGATGGAAGGGGTCCGTCGGCTGGCGCGAGGAGTCGAACATCAGTTGGGGCCGGCGTCACGTGAAGCGCAAGGTGGATGAGCGCGTAGCGCTGGCCATCGTCCTCGAGCCGTGTCTCGCGAAGTCGCCGGACGACTGCGTTGCCGATGCGGGGGCCGTGGCCGTGGCGCTGCAGGCGTCGATCCGCGCAGCGTAGGTCGGAGATTTGCACGTTCCGCATCGGCTTGCGTGACTCGACTCGAAGGTCGAGACGTTAGATTAGCTCGTCGCCCCTATCAACGCTGGCCTCACCGCAACCGCCCGTCGCGTGCTCTCGGATACCGTGGTGCCGTCGCCTTACGACGCAGAGATCGCCCAACTCACTCCAGATGCACGCTTCCTTCGCGCGCTGGCGCTCTCGGCCTACGTTCGCGGTCAGGCGTGGCAAGGCGGGCGGCTCAACGCAGAGTCGCCGGATCCCGCAGGGCTGGCGCTCCGTTCTGTACCACCGCTCTACGGCGATGACATTGCGCTGATGTGGCAGCGTCGAACCGCCGCCCGGAAACGCGAGTGACCGATCTGAGCGAACTGCTCGACGAAGTCAACGCGACCGCTGCTGCCTTGCATCGGCACGGGACCGAATATGTCGTAACGGGTTCATTCGCCAGCAGCGTGCACGGCGAGTTCTGCGCCACCAAAAACATCGACATCGTGGCGGTGCTGGATGTGCCGCACCTTGTCGATGTGTCCCCCTGTGTGTCGGCGTTCAAGCGCGAAGCGATCTGTCGTGCGGTGGCGATGTCGTTGCCCGGGGCCGGCGAACCGCTCCGCGTCGCAAGCTTGGAAGACATAGCCCTCTGCACGTTGTGTGGGTTCCGACTCGGCGGCGAGAGAGCTGAGAGGCAGCAGCGCGATGTCCGACGGTCAATTGCCGTGAACGGAGCGCGCCTAGATGCAGCGTACCTCGAACAATGGGCGACGGAGCTAAAGGTGGACGATTTGCTGTCGGTGTCTCCCGGATGACTGACCACCGCCCTTGAGCTTAGCTACCGCGTGGAGCGCGAGCTCGGCGCCGGCGAGCGCTTTTTAAGCGAGATCCGCACCACCGCCCGACTGCAGCATCCGCACATTCTGCCGTTGCTGGATAGCGGAGTCGCCGACGGCCTGCTGTACTACGTGATGCCACTGGTGACCGGCGAAACGTTACGCGCACGACTCGAGCGCGAGCGCCAACTCCCGATCGCCGACGCCGAGCGCATTGCGCGCGAAGTGGCGAGCGCGCTGGACTATGCGCATCGGCAGAACGTGATTCATCGCGACATCAAGCCAGAGAACATTCTCCTGCACGATGGCAGTGCGCTGGTGGCGGATTTCGGCATCGCCCTCGCGGTGCAGCAGGCCGGTGGGCAGCGGATGACGCAAACCGGCCTGAGTCTGGGCACGCCGCAGTACATGAGCCCTGAGCAGGCGATGGGTGAGCGCACCATTGACGCGCGCAGTGATATCTATGCGCTCGGCGCGGTCACGTACGAGATGCTCACGGGCGACGCCCCCTTCACGGGCAATTCCGTCCAGGCGATTGTCGCGAAGGTGCTGACTGAACGCCCAACGGCTGTTCGCACGCTGCGCGATACCGTGCCTGAGCACGTGGAGCAGGCCGTGCTCACGGCATTGGCGAAGCTGCTGGCGGGCGCGGCCGTACTCGTGACAGCCACCGCAGGCGCAACGTGGATGCTTTCGCGGCCGAGTGACGCGGTGGCATCGTCTGCCGAGGTCGTGACGCGCTTCACCATTGAGGGCAAGAGCACGTATGTCCACCAGAACCGGCTGTTGGCGCTCTCCCCCGATGGCCGCACGCTGGTGATGTGGCGAGCCGACGCCAACCGTGGAGCACAGCTGTTCGTCCGCCAGCTCGATCAGCTGGAAATGACGCCCATTGCAGGGAGTATCAATGGGTTGGAGCCGACGTTCTCCCCCGATGGTCGTTGGATTGCCTTCGTGGTCGGCCGCCAGCTCTTCAAGGTCGCTGTGACGGGCGGCAACCCGATCCGCCTCACTACGATGCCGGTGCAGCCGCAGGGTATTACGTGAACGTCAGGTGGCGAGATCGTGTACGCCGTGCAGTCCGACTCTCTGTATGCGGTCAAGGAAACGGGCGGGGCGCCCCGCGCACTCGCCGCGTCGCCGGCGGGCGCCGTGGCACGGTGGCCCATTGCGCTGGACCAATCGAACGTGGTGCTCTTCGCGGCAAATCAACGTACAGGCGACTCCGTTCGCGTGCTCGCGTTGTCACTCGCCGACGGGAAGATCACCGACGTGGCAACCGACGCCTATATGGCGCTGGGCGTCGCCCGCGGTCATCTGGTCTACCTGAATCGTGCCGGTGACCTCTTCGCGGCACCCTTCGATGCGCGCTCGCTGACAGTGACCGGCCCGGGCGAACGGATGGGCGACGGCGTGAGGATGAATGCGGCGGGCTTCGGATTGGGCCACGCGGTGATGTCCCCGTCGGGCGACCTGGTGTACGTCAGTGAGAGCAGCGCCGGGCTACTCACGTATCGCGATGCACAGGGCCGACTTTCAACTTTGCTACCCGACACGCTGGCCTACGAGCATCCGCGGTTTTCCCCCGACGCGCGTCGTCTCGTGGTGACGATCGTCGACAGTGCGACGAGTCGCCACACGCTCCGCGTGCTCGACCGGTCCAACGGATTCTTCTCGCCGCTGGCGGGACAAGATCCATCGTCAGGACGTGATCGCGCAGAGTGGAGCCCCGACGGCCGGAGCATCCTGTTCCGGTCGATCACCGACTCCTTACGGAGCGCGATGCTGCGGCCGGCGGACGGCAGTGGTGCCGATACGGTGCTTCTGCCGGGGAGACGCGCCGTGTACGAAGTGATGCTCGCCCCCGACGGGAAGACGCTGCTGGGTCGTGTTCAGAACGACGCCGTCGAAATCGCGCAAAGTCTGCTCTGGTGGACACGGAGTGACAGCACGCTGCGCCCGTTGCGCCATGTGAGGACCGATGGTGGCACGACAACCGGTGCCCGCTTCTCGCCCGATGGGCGATGGATCGCGTTCGGCGCCGACGCGCCGAGGCATGTGTACATCGCACCCTTCCCCGGCCCCGGCGCTCCGGTGCGTATCGACCGCGCGGGCGGTGGCACGCCGGTGTGGGCGCGGGACGGCCGGAGCCTCTACTACTACACGCCAACCGGGTTGGTTGCCACGGCGGTCGATCTCTCGGCAGGCGTCAAGATCGGCAGCACGCGAGAGCTGCTCGGCGCCGAGTTCGCGAATGACGACAATGTGCACGCGCCGTTCGATGTAGGCCCCGATGGCACGGTGGTGTTCGTGCGCCAGACGCGCTTCCCACGGGTGGTGGTGGTGCGCAACTTCGCGGCGGAGATTGAGCGGGCGGCGGCGCGGAAGTGAACGGCGTGGCTACGGCAGCGCTACTCAGCTAAACGCCGCAAGAAAGAACCGTGGCAGATCGATGGTGAACGGCACCGCCATTCCGTCTGGGTGCCAGGACACGATCTTGCTCAACACCTCGCCGGGATCGTCATCGCCGCGCCACCGTGACACGTTGCGCGCGTCAGGATTGATCACCCAATACTCGCCAACCCCTTCGCGCAGGTAGAGGTCGCGCTTGACCTGGTAGTCGAGCAGCGGATTACCTGGCGACACCACTTCAACGGCCAGCAGCAGGTCGTGCAGCTCGTAGGGATACGGCGGGCGTTTCCCGTGGCGCTTGGCGATCACAAACACATCGGGCTGCACACGATTTCGCCGCTGGTCGCCGCGTCGGACATCCGACGGCGAGACCATCGCCTTGCCGACCGCACTCCCCGTGAGGTAGTCGCGCAACAGTGCGAACAACTCGCCAACGATGTCCTGATGCTCCTCACCCGGACCGGGCGTCACGTACAGCACCCCGTCGATGATCTCATAGCGCTGCCCGTCGTCGGGCAGCGCATCAAGCATTTCGACCGTCCACTCGTTGCTGATCGCGGGCATGCCCATAGGTTATTACACTCGGCGCGGCGTTGGCAAGGACGCATCGCATAGCATACCGGCGGTACCGCGTCGGCGTGTCACCATAATCGCGCCCGATGGGCCCTATCACCGCAGCCGAATGTTTCTTCACGTGCCCATCACATGAGCGACATCGTTTCGCGCCTTACCACCGCCCTTGGCCGTAGCTACACCGTCACGCGTGAGCTCGGCGCCGGTGGCATGGCCACCGTGTACTTGGCGCACGATATCAAACACGATCGCGACGTCGCCATCAAGGTGTTGCATCCCGACTTGGGTGCGGCCCTCGGCGGCGAACGGTTCCTGAGCGAAATCCGCACCACGGCGCGCTTGCAGCATCCGCACATTCTGCCGCTGCTGGATAGTGGCGAGGCCGACGGCCTGCTGTACTACGTGATGCCGCTCGTCACCGGCGAAACATTACGCGCACGACTGGAGCGTGAGCGCCAGCTGCCCATCGCCGACGCGGTGCGCATTGCGCGCGAGGTGGCGAGTGCGTTGGACTATGCGCACCGGCAGAACGTGATTCACCGAGACATCAAGCCGGAGAACATCCTCCTGCACGATGGGTCGGCGCTCGTCGCCGATTTTGGTATCGCCCTCGCCGTGCAAAGCGCCGGCGGGCAGCGCATGACGCAAACAGGCCTCAGCCTCGGCACGCCGCAGTACATGAGCCCTGAGCAGGCGATGGGGGAACGCACCATCGACGCACGCAGTGACATCTATGCGTTGGGC
>JBBQAK010000309.1:0-4839 GCA_038316215.1 Gemmatimonadales bacterium
GCTGGCGTCCTGTTGGTCGTGGTCGTTGCGATCGGGGTGTGGTGGTGGCTGCGTAGCACGGCGAGTGGGTTCCGGTTGCGCGCGGTGGGTGCCACGCCGACGGCCGCGGCCAGTGCTGGTGGCATCGATGTGCCGCGCACGATGTTCGGGGCGTTTCTCGTGAGCGGCCTGCTGGCGGGGTTGGCGGGCGCGGTGGAGTACACCGGCATCACGTACGCGCTATACGAAAACTTCTCACCGGGTTACGGCTACACGGCGATCGCGGTCGCCTTGTTGGCGCGCTTGCATCCGCTGGGCGTGCTGGCCACGGCGCTGTTGTTCGGCGCGCTCGAAGCCGGTGCGAACGCGATGCAGCGCGATGCTGGCGTACCGAGTGTGGTGGTGTCGGTGGTGGAGGCGCTGCTGATTCTGCTGGTGCTGGCGGCCGACCGGTGGCGGCCGTCACGTGCGGACGAGACGGGCACATGATGCAAGACATGACCGTCGGTGTGGGCGCTGTGGGCATGGGCGCACTGGCTGTTGGTGCGGGCCTGCTGGAGGCAACCGTGCGCACCGCGACGCCGCTGGCCTATGCAGCATTGGGCGAGAGCGTGAGCGAGCGGGCCGGTGTGATCAACATCGGGCTCGAGGGCTCGATCATCGCAGGTGCGCTCAGTGCGACGATCGCGGCCGGGGCGATTGGCGTGGGTGGTGGATTTGCCGCCGGCGCGGTAGCGGGGCTGATGGTGGCGGCGTTGTTCGCGCTGTTCACGGTGGGGCTGCGCGCCGATCAAATCATTACCGGTACTGCCATCACACTCTTTGCCCTCGGACTCACGGGCACAGTGTATCGAACCGTGTACGGCTCGGCCGGCGTGGCCCTGACCACACCGACGGCGGCCACGCACGCCCTGCCCATCCTTTCCACGTTGCCATTGATCGGCCGCGCCTTCTTCGCGCAACCGCTTGTGACCTACGCGCTGTACCTCATCGCCCCCCTGCTGGCGTGGTGGATGCAGCGAACCCATGCAGGCCTGGCGCTGCGGGCAGTGGGCGAATATCCCGAAGCAGCGATCGCCGCGGGCATTTCGCCACGGCGAACTCAGCTACTGGCCGTCCTCTTTGCTGGTGCGATGGCCGGGTTGGCCGGGGCCACCTTGGTGCTGGCGCAAGCCGGGACGTTCGTAGAGGGGATGTCTGCCGGACGCGGCTTTATCGCCATTGCCATCGTGGTGTTGGGACGGTGGCGTCCTCTGGGCGTCGCGGCGGCCGCGCTGTTGTTTGGAGCGGCCACATCTCTCCAGACCCTCTTTCAGTCGATGGGCTGGACGGGTATTCCGTACCAGCTATTCCTGGCGGTGCCTTATCTCCTCACCCTGGTGGTGCTGGCGATCACCGGTAGCGCCAGCTTCAAGAAAAAGCGCTGATCGGGCTGTAGCCTAGGAGTCCGCGGCCACCCACTCTTAATGGACCATTTCGACACCTCGTCCCCAGTCACTGTCGAAACATGAATTGCCGACACATCATTCCGCGAATAACAATTATTCTCGCCGTCGCAGCGGCATGTGCAACGGCCGCGTCGCCCACTGTGCACGCGCAACTCGCACCGCTCGACCGCAGCGATCCATGGCGCGCCGCCACGAGCGGCGCGGCGCGCGTGGCCGATTCGCTCGCCCAGTCCGGTGATACCGCGCAAGCATTGGTCGTGCTGCAGCGGGCGCTGACCGCGTCGTCATCCGATGCCGATGCATGGCACCGTTATGGTCTACTGCTCTGGAAATCGACCGGCAGCCGGAGAGACGGCTACATGCGCGACGTGCAGACCATCCGCACGCTGGCGCGCTTCAACCTCAGCTCAGGGGCGGGCTCTGTTCGTTACTCCGCCTCACGCGAGTGGGAACGCGCGGCGCGCGAAGCGGAACGCGCATCGGACACGTCACAGTTGGCGATGGCGGCGGCGGAGAGCGGCCTCGGCGCCTGGCGACGCTATCTGACGATCCGCAATCGCGCGTTCATGTCGGACGGTTTTACGCTCAAGCTGCAAACCAATATGCGTTGGGAACGGCGTTTGGCACGAGACTATCTCGAGTCGTATCTCAGACGTCTTTCGCCACCAACTGGTGCCAATGAGTACGAAACCGCATTGTCGAGATTTCAGCGCGCAGAACGGCTCACGCCGTCCAGTCTCCGCAACGCACGCCTGTTATACATGGCGCTCGCCGATGGGAATCGCTGGGCCGAGCTTCTCGCTGCGGCCGATCGTCGGGCCGCATCCAGTCCCTTCGATGGTCAATCCCGTTTTGCACGAGGACTCGCCTTGGTGCGACTGGGTCGCTTCGAGCCCGCAGCGGCGGCCTTCGACAGTGCGCTTGCCACACTAGATGACACCGAGCGTGCCCGCGTGTTCAGTCTCGCACGGCTCGTTGCACCGGGTGCCGACATCGTCGCGCGAGGTGGCCTCGATAGTGCCGCGAGGGCGAATCTCTCGGCAAACGCCAAACGCTCGACCAGCGCGTTCTTTTGGGCAGCCCGAGATCCAGACGCCAGTACGCCGTACAACGAACTCGAGCTGGAGTTTCTTGCCCGTGTCACCTTCGCCGAGTTCGCGTGGAGCGATGATGAACTTGGGCTTCATGGCGCCGAGACAGATCGTGCAGAGATCTACGTGCGTTACGGACCGCCCGACGAAATCCTGACGATTCCTGGTGTTGCGTCAGCGATGCAGGATGATCTCATGAGAAAGCAAACACCGGACATGGACGGCGCGTTGCTCGGCCTGTCCAGCCGAGACGATTTCGCCTCGACCTTACTGTGGTTGTATCGCAGTGGCACCGTCTTTGTCTTCGATCTGCCACCAGGTTACGGCACGGCACGAATGCCCAACGTCGATCGCGGCTACGTGCGCGATGTGCAGCGCGCCGATCCGGTTCGCTGGGACAACCTGCCACTTCCCGCCGACGTCGACAGCAGCCTCGTACGCGTGATGCGCTTCCGGGCGACCACCGATTCCGTCGAACTCCTGATCGTCGCGCAAGTCCCAGGAGCGGCCCTGCGCGACTCTTCATCACGCAGACCCGCGCAAAACGAATCGGCGATCCTCCGGTTACGGCACGTGGACGATCGCGCGCAGATCACGAGCATCGCCACCGACACGCTGCTGCTGGGCGGCACGTCTCTCGCTACGCGCAGCTGGGTCACTCGCCAAGGCGCTCGCAGCGGCATCATCCAGCTCGAAGCGCGCATGCCCGACATCCCGAGGGTGAGCCGCGGGCTCAGCATCACCGAGGGCGCGCTGCCCTCGGGCTTCACGATCAGCGATCTCGTGCTCGGTGCGCCGAGTAGGTCAACCACCTCCACACCAGCGACATGGACCGCGCTCCCCCTCACGCCCACGATCGGCACATTCCGTCCGAACACTCCGGTCGCGGTGGGTTGGGAGGCCTACGACCTCGCGCGCGACACCAGCGCCCAAACGGTACGCTTCCGCGTCACCATCGCCATTGATCGAGTCGACCGCGGTGGCGTGAGCGGTCTCGCCCTCCGCGCACTTAGCGGCGTGGGCGACGCCCTTGGCGTCACGCAACCCACCCGCGACGGCGTCACGGTGACTTTCGATCGAACAATCCCGTTCCAAAGCGCCGCCGCCACGAACGTGCTGGCTGAATCGATCTCGCTCGAAGGCTTCGGTTCTCGAACCGGCACCTATCGCCTGACACTGAGTCTCACGGATCTCGTGAGCGGTGCGCGCTCTACGCGCACCACGGTTTTTCGTATCGCGAACGTGACGCCCTGAGCCCCCGAGAGAGTCAATAGAGCCGTACGCGTTCAGACGATGGCGCCACCGGTGAGTCGGTGGCCGGACGCGAGCAGAGTGTACAACGAGGCCTGGTGACGGGCGGTGGCTCGGCGAGCCGTCGCCGGAAAACGCGGCGTGCGTCGCGTGGTACGAAGTATGCCATATGCTACGGGTACACACTTGAAGAGGGGATGCACATGACGCTCTATCGAATCGGCCGCGTGAACACGCGCCTGCTATTGCTCGGCATTATGGCCAGCACGACTGTCACCGGTTGCGCCAGCCTGAGTCAGAAGGAGAAGGGTGCCGTCATCGGTGCTACGGCGGGCGGCGTGGCGGGCGGCGTGATCGGCCGCAACAACGGCTCGACAGCCAAGGGCGCCATTCTGGGGGCCGCAGTCGGTGGCGCCATCGGGGCGATCATCGGCAACCAGATGGACCAGCAAGCCAAGAAGATCGAACAGCAGGTGGCGGGTGCCACGGTAGAACGCGTCGGTGAAGGCATTCAGGTCACCTTCGCGAGTGGTCTCCTGTTCGACTTCGACAGCGACAAGATCCGTGGCGAAGCAGCCACGAACCTGCGCAGTCTCGCGCAGAGCCTGACCGAGTATCCGAAGTCGGATCTCCTGATCGTCGGACACACCGATTCGGTGGGCGATGACAACTACAATCAGTCGCTCTCCGAACGTCGCGCCCGCGCGACGGCCGACTACCTCGTATCGCAGGGCATCTCGCGTGACCGCCTGCGCACCTCGGGTCGCGGCGAGATGGAGCCTATCTCCAGCACCGACGACCAGAAGAACCGTCGCGTCGAAGTCGCGATCTATGCGAGCGACGCGTACAAGGCCGAACTGAAGAAGGGCAGCAACTAACTGCAACTGCCACCGCAACGGCAAAAGCCAGAACACGGAGATCACGGAAGACACCGAATCAACACCGATAAGCAAACAGCGCTGTTCGCTTATCGGTGTTGTTTCCATCCATCGGTGATCTCCGTGTTCCGGCTTTTGCTTTTGATATAGCGGTTGCAGTTGCTAGAACCGGTAAATCGCCCCGATCCCGGT
>JBBQAK010000451.1:0-2962 GCA_038316215.1 Gemmatimonadales bacterium
ATCTCGATGACGCGCTCCGGATGCTTCGCCAGTACCGAGGCAAACGGCGAGTGCTTCTCATGGCCCATGTAGCCAGTGTGGCTGAAATAGGTCTTCTGCTCGGCCTTGCGGCCGGTCACCTGTACCTTCGACGCATTGATCACGATGACGAAGTCACCCGTGTCCATGTGTGGCGTGTACATGGGCTTATGCTTGCCGCGGATGATCTTCGCGACTTCCGACGCGAGACGGCCCAGGACCATTCCTTCCGCGTCGACGATATACCACCGACGGTCGATATCCTTCGGGGTCGCGCTGTAGGTCTTCATGCTAACGTGATCCGTGCGTGATTCGGAGTCGCCACCAGAGGCGCTCTGAATAGAGATAAAGGAACTACGAAGGGAAAACAGGCACTGCGGAAAGCTGAATCGCCCGGAAAACGGGACAGACCCGTAGGTTACTCAGCATTGAAGTCTGTGTCAATGCGAGGGTTGAGGGTCGCTCCGAGCGCGAACCACCAAGAAATCAATGCTCGGGCTCGCTTGCCGGTCCGGTACCCCCGCTACCAGACTGTTCCTTGCGGGCGAATGCGCCCGCCGACCCCCTCCCGGAGTCGATATGTCGATGGTGTCGGAGTTCAAGGAATTCGCCATGAAGGGCAGCGTGATGGACCTGGCGATCGGTGTCGTCATCGGCGGCGCGTTCCAAAAAATCGTCGACAGTATGGTCAACGACATCATTATGCCGGTCGTCGGACTGGCCACGGGTGGCGCCGACTTTTCCAACCGATTCGTGGCCCTGCAGGGTGGCCCCTTCACGACCCTGGACGAGGCCAAGAAGGCGGGCGTCGCCACGCTCAACTACGGTCTGTTCATCAATCAGGTGCTCACGTTCCTGATCGTCGCGTTCGTCCTGTTCATGGTCATCAAGGCCGTGAACCGTATGCGCCGTAACGCGCCCGCCAAGGTGTGATCGCCGGTTGGGGCCGATCCCTGGTTATTCCGACGGGATTGGCCCCAGCGCCACCAGCAGCGCCCCCTTATCGACGGCCTGCCCCGGGACAGCCAGTACCGCCGTGACCACACCGGCCACCGACGCCCGCAGCTCGTTCTCCATTTTCATGGCTTCAACCACAACGAGCCCCTGCCCCGCGCTCACCGTGTCGCCCACGGCCACTGACACGCGCACCACCAGTCCCGGCATCGGCGCGAGCAACGGCGCCGGCCCACTGGCCTCCGTCGACGCCGCCGTGAGATCACGGATCGCCCGCATCAGCTCGTCGAGCGCCTCGGCCTCCACCCGCTGACCATCGAGGTCGAGTGTCCAGCGGCCCCGTGCCATGCCGCGGCGCGCCACGAGACGGTGCACCTGTTCGCCGATCCGCAACAGACGCACCGGCGTCCCTTCAATCGATGACAGCGAGGCGGCAACGCGCTCGCCCTCCACCTCCGCGTGCGTGCCGTCAAGTTCCACGATCACGCGCTCGCCGTTCACGTCCACGATGTACTTCATGTCGTCGTCTCCGGGCGCAGCACACACACCGTTTCCACGTGTGCCGTCTGGGGGAACATGTCGAAACAGCGCACCGCCTCGATGCGCCACGTCGGTACGCGCGCGAGGTCCCGCGCCAACGTCGCCGGATCACAACTCACATACACGATGCCGCGCACGCCACGGCTCGCCGCCTCGTCGAGGAGGGCCGTCACGCCGATCGCCACACCGACGCGAGGCGGATTGAGCACCACGACGTCTGCCGGCAACGCCGACGCCAGCGCCGATTCCACCAGCGCGGTGATGACCTGCACGCGATCACTCACCCCCGCCTCCTCGACCCGACGACGCGTGGCCGCCGCACCCGACGCGTCAGCCTCGATCGAGACGACCTGCGCGCCATCGCGGGCAAATCGCTCCGTCAACTCGCCGCTGCCGGCATACGCGTCGATCACGCGCGTCGGCGCAAACGCACGCACCGACGCGTACACGAAGTCACGCAATGCCGTGGCGACGGTGGGATTCACCTGCGCGAACGCGAGCGCCTCACGTGCATCAGGCTCGTACCGTCCGGCGTCGGCGCCCTCGTCGAGCGCCGCCGCACCGCCGGACTCCCCGGTGTCGAGTTGCAACGCGACGCGGACCGCCGCGTCGTCCGTGGCCACCTCGCCCGCCAGTCCGACCGGCTCGCCGCCCCGCGGTAACCACCACACCGCTCGGACCGGCGCCGACGCGCGTAGCAACGCCGCAGCCCACTCCGCGCCACCGCTCCAGGACTCACCACCCTGCACCACGACCGCGACCGTTTCATGTCCTGCGTTCGCCGACAGCAGACGAAACGAGACGCGCAGAAAGCGATCCACCGGCATGCCATGCAATCGCTCCCGCATGTCGAGCCAGCAGTTCACCAGCACTGGATTCGCGATCGCGCACTCTTCGAGCGCGAACACGCGCGCCGCATCATCGTGCGGATGCAGTCCGCCAGTCCATCCGCGACCGCGCGGCAGCAACATCAGCGTGAGCCGCCCGCGGTAACCCCACGACTCGCCAGTAACCAATTCCGGTAGCTCGATCGTGCGCTTGCCGATGCGTAACAACGCATCCTGCACGATATGACGGCGCGCGTCGCGCTGTGTCTCGTCGTCGAGATGCTGCAGCTGACAGCCGCCGCAGCGATCGCGCTCGTAGTGCACGCAGCGCGCGTCCACACGATGCGCGGAGGGCGTGACGATCTGCAGCACGCGCCCGCGACCGTGACGCGCGTGCGCGATGTACGCCACCTGCGCCACGTCACCCGGTGCCGTGCGTGGGACGAAGCACACCAATCCGTTCGCCCGGCCGACTCCGTCGCCGCCCTTCGCGATACGGTCGATCGTCATCGTGGCGATTTCCTCCACCGCCGGCTTCTCCGACTGACGACGGGCACCATGCCACGACGTGCCCGGACGCGAGGTGCCGGACTGCGCCCCTCGTCCCGCGCGACGATCCGGTC
>JBBQAK010000210.1:0-6921 GCA_038316215.1 Gemmatimonadales bacterium
GCTGCTCCCGTCGTGCATTGGCTTGATCACGCTGCAAACGCGGCAGCAACGAACCGCCGGCATCCACAGAACTGCTCACCCGTTACGGGTACGCCGATTCTTGCGGACAGCCGCGTTCATCTTGCGCTTGCGGCGCTCCGAGGGCTTCTCATAATGACGATGCTTGCGCAGGTCGGACAGAATACCGGCCTTCTCGCACTTCTTTTTGAAGCGCTTGAGCGCACGCTCGAAATTCTCGTCCTCGTGGATGATGACTTCGGACAAACGAAACCTCGTAAATGATGGCGTGACAGACACGTTGCGATACATCGACAGCCTTAAATCCTACCCAATCAGAGGGGGGAGGTCAAGGCACAACTAGCGATAAATCCAGAGGGAAGGGACCAATTAGCCCGGCGGCCAGTGCATCGCCCGGCCGCCCAGTACGTGTAGGTGCAGATGATGGACCGTCTGACCGCCATCATTCCCCGTATTGGCAACCACCCGGTACCCCGTTTCGGCCAAGCCGGCCACACGCGCCACCTCGGCCGCCAGCAACAGCAGCGCCCCCAGTTCTGCCCCGTCCGTCGCCTCGGCCAATGATGCAACGTGACGTCGCGGGATCACCAGCAGGTGCGACGGCGCCTGCGGATTCAGGTCGCGGAAGGCGATGCCATGTTCGTTACTGGCGACCAACGTGGCCGGAATGGTCCCGTCGGCAATGCGGCAGAAGAGGCAGACGTCTGACATCAGGACTCACGAGTCGTGGAGATGGTACCGAGCGCCGTGCGGGCGATCGCCAACGCGGCCACCGCGGCGGTCTCGAACCGGAGAATCGTCGGACCCAGTCGAACCGGACGGAAGCTGGCGGCGACCAACGCCTCGAGTTCATCCGCCTCGATCCCGCCTTCCGGGCCGATCGCCAGCACAATGGGTTCGCGCAGGGCGGTGGCGCTGCTACCGACCATCGGCGCTCCCGCGGGATCGAGCACCAGGCGGTCACCGGGAGGCGCCGCCAACAGCGCGCGCTCCAACGTGGCTTCGGGGAACGGTTGTGGCAGCCATGCTCCTTCCGACTGCGCGAGCGCACTCGTCATCCGAGCCATCACCTTCTGTTGGAAGGCGACCCCTTCCCCTCGCGGCGACACACTGCGCGACCGACGCCACAGCACCGGCCGCCAGCTCGTGCAGCCCAGTTCACAGGCTTTTTCGGCCAACCAGAGCATCCGGTCGCGGTCCGCAACCGGCACCAGCAGGTGCACCTCGGGAAGCGGCGCGATCACGTCGGCGTCGCTGATCTCGATGTACGCCTGGGTCTTCGTCAGACGTACGAGTTGCCCGGCTCCCACGTGCCCCTGCCCGTCACGAACGCCGACCACCGCGCCCGAGTCGAGGCGCAGCACGCGCATGTGGCGCGCCGCGTGCTCGTCGAGCACGCACGTCGCTCCGACCGCGAACGGCTCAGTCGTGACGAAGTTCGGCCGCCCAGCGGCTACGCCCTCGCGATCGAGACCGACCACCAGATGTCCTCCGCATCCTCATCGAGCACCCGCCAGCCGGTGGCGGCCAGAACGGCGAGCATCTCCTCGCGCTCCTCCTGCAGAATACCGCTCAAGATCGCGCCGCCGTCGGCGGTCAGCGATTCTGCGATGATCGGCAGGAGCTCGACGAGCACCGACGAGATGATATTCGCGAGCACGACCCGGACCGGCGCCAACAGCGGCAAGAGCGCACCGGCGTCGGCCTCGAACACGTGCACGCGGTCGGCCACGTCATTTCGCCGCACATTTTCTTCGGCGTCCGGAATCGCTTCCCCATCGAGTTCGACGGCGTATACACGCGCGGCGCCAAGCTTGGCCGCGGCGATCGCCAACACGGCACTGCCGGCGCCGAGGTCGGCAACGATATCGCCGTCGCGCATTACGGTCGGAAGCAGGCGCACCACCCCACGTGTGGTGGCGTGCTCACCGGTCCCGAAGGCCATACCCGGCTCGATCACGATCGTGCGCGCCGGATCACGCCCCTCGGCGAGCCACGGCGGCGTCACGGTGAGCGAACCCAGGTCGTGCGCATGGATGCGCGACTTCCAGGCCTCGCTCCAGTCGATGTCAGGCACGGGTGCGGTCTCGATCGTGACGCCCTCGTCGGCTTCGGTTAGCGCGAGGTGTACTGCTGCGAGATCCGCGTGCGGCGGGAAGTGCGTGACCAGCGACGGGCCATCTTCGTGCACACCCTGCGCACCAACGGCGAACAGCGCGGCAAGGCACGCGTCACGGCTTCCCGCGTCGGTGCTCGGGCTCACCCTGACGCTGGTCCAGCGCGGGGACGCATCAGGCACCGAGCGCCTCCTTCATCTTCGACCAGAACCCCTTCTCGCGCTGCGGGGGGGCCTGCCCCTGCAATGTGGCTAGTCGCTCGATCGCGACCTGCTCTTCACCGTCCACATCCTGCGGCGTCCAGAGCTGCACCTTCACGTGCAGATCGCCAGTCCCAGACGCGTTCACGCGCGGCAACCCACGCCCGCGCAAATGGAAGACCGTGCCACTCTGCGTACCCGTCGGCACGCGCAGCGACATGTCACCGGTCAGACCGGGAACCCGGATATCGGCACCGAAGACTAACTGGGAATACGTGACTAACGCCTCGCAGAACAGATCCTCACCGTCACGATCGAAGCGCTCATCATCCTCCACCTCGAACACCACGAGGACGTCGCCTTTGGTGCCGCCGCGCGGTCCCACGTTACCCGCCCCGCGCAGCGTCATGTACTGGCCCGTCGCGACACCAGCCGGCACTTGGATCTTGAGCGTGCGTTCGGCCCGCGCGCGTCCTTCCCCTCGGCACTTCTTGCACGGCGACGACACGACCACCCCTTCGCCGGCGCACGTCGGACATGGCGCGACCGACACGAACTGGCCAAAGAACGACCGTTGGGCGCGTCGCACTTCGCCGGCGCCGCCGCAGGTAGTGCACGTCTGTGGTTGGGTACCCGGCTCAGCGCCAGACCCCTCACACTTGTCACACGCCTCGAGCACCTTGAGCACCACCGACTTCTCGACGCCCGTCGCGACTTCGGTGAGCGTAAGCGGCAACGGCAGCTTCACGTCCGCGCCGGTGCGCGGCCCGTTCCGACGACCGCCGGCCTGACCACCGAACATGTCGCCGAAGCCCCCGAAGTCGCGCATGAAGATGTTCAGCGCCTCCGACAGGTCGACGTGCTCATACTGCTGCTGCTGGGCGCCTCGAAGTCCGGCCTCGCCGTACCGATCGAACGCAGCGCGCTTCTGCGGGTCACGCAGGACGTCGTATGCCTCGGTGATCGTTTTGAACTTCTCCTCGGCCTCCTTCGCGCCAGCGTTGCGGTCAGGGTGCCACTGCATCGCGAGGCGGCGATACGCCTTCTTGATGTCGTCGTCGGATGCGTCGCGCGGCACTCCAAGCACCGCGTAAAAATCGGCCATGTCGAAACCCGGAAAAACGCGCCAGCGGTGAGCGGCGCAGTCGAACGACGGGTGCCGGAAACCGGACGCCCGTCGGTGAAGTCAAAGTCGAAATGAAAAGCCAACGGGAAATATCGACCGCTCCTCCCGCCTGAAGCGAGGGGAAGACGGTCAGCAGAGCAAATCAGATACGAGTCGGGATGTATGACCGACCAACGCGATCACTTTATCGTACGGCATTCTGGTGGGTCCGATCACCCCGATCACGCCGCTCAGCGAACCCGCCTGGTACTCCGCCGTCACAACCGTGAACGGCTCGAGACGCGGGTCCCCGTGCTCGTTGCCGATCGTGATCGAAATGCCGTTCGCACCAGGCTTCGCTTCGAGCAACGAGGCCAGTTGCTGCCGTGTTTCCGTGAGCTCGATCAACTGCCGCAACCGCTCTCCACTGGCGAACTCCGGCTGGTCCGCCAGCAACGATGGCTGACCGAGCACGACGGTCTCCAGCGGATCCGAGACACGTCCGAACACCTGCTCTCCCTCCTGCACAAAGATGTGCAGCAACTCTGCCGTTTCCGGCTTGAGGTGCACATCACGCAAGCGCGAGGCGAGCGTCGTCCGGACCTGTTCGAGCGTCAGTCCGGAGAGTCGCTCGTTCAGCACGATCGTGACTTCGATGAGCGCCTCATCCGCGATGACCCCCGGCACTTCCACGAACACCGTGCGTACCGCGCCACCGTGCAGCGTGAGCACCATTAACAGGCGTTCCGACGCGATGCGGACCAGTTCGACCTGACGCAGCGTTGCCCGCTCGAACCGAGGACCGAGGGCGACACCTAGCTCCTGCGTCAGGATTCCCAGCGATTGGGCGGCACGCCGCAAGATTGCCTCGATGGCCGACCCGCCGGTCGAGATATCCGCATGCAATCGTCGCTGGGTATCTCCGGTAATCGTTTCGACACGCATGAGCGAATCGACGTACACACGATACGCTTTGTCGGTGGGGACGCGCCCGGCCGACGTATGCGGATGAAAGAGAAATCCTTTCTCTTCCAGATCGCTCATGGTGTTTCGGATGGTGGCCGGAGAGATGCCCAAGCCAAAGCGACGCGACAACGTGCGAGAGCCTGCGGGCTCCGCCGTTGCCACGTAACTGTGGATCACTGCTTCCAGTACCTGTCGCTCCCGCTCGGAGAGCTCCCCGCCAATAGCCATAAGTGTAATGCTACGAACGACTTCGGAGTGCTGTCAAGTCGGCGGCTAGGGCATCGAGCCGAAGCCACCCGGAGGCGGTGCACCGGATACGCGATCCGGAGGTCCCATGAACAGACTCAATCCACCCCTGCCGACGCCACGTGGCGACGCGGGCTTCCTCACCGTCCCGAAGCTCCAGTCCGTCGATCGTGCGCAATCCAAGGTACACCATCTCCGTCTCACGGTTCTGTCCGGTAAGTGTTTCGGATCCACCCACGGGGTCGCCACCAGCGGTCAACGCCGATTCCCACGAGGTGAAGGCGGCGTGATTCCACCGCCGCTCCACGCCGTCGAAGCCGTGCGCCGACGGGCCGATGCCGAGGTACGGCACGCCCTGCCAGTACGCACTGTTGTGTCGAGCGCGACGGCCAGGCATGGCGAAATTCGAGACCTCGTAGTGCTCGAAGCCGGCGGCCCGCAGCCGCTCGTGTGACTCGAGAAACTGCCGTTCGTAGAGTTCCTCTGGCGCCTCCTCGACGTCGCCGCGCGCGTGCCAGCGTCCAAGTGGCGTGTGCGGTTCGATCGTCAGACCGTACAGCGAGATGTGATCGGGGGTGAGCGCGAGAAGACGCGCAATGTCTGCGCTCCAGTCGCGCTCGAGCGTCGCCGGCGCGGCGAAGATGAGATCGAGCGACATCGCGTCAATGCCGCCGGCGCGAAGGGTATCAACTGCGCGCACCGCCGCATCGGCATCGTGCACGCGATGCATCCAGGACAGCACGCGATCGTCGAAGCTCTGCACACCGAGGCTCACGCGATTCACACCGGCCCGACGCCACGACGCCACCGCGTCGGCCGATACGTCTTCGGGGTTCGCTTCGAGCGTCACCTCGGCGGACGCATCCAAACGCACGTGTCGGTGCAGTCGCTCGAAGAGGTGCTCGACGCCCTCGCCACCCAACCGCGATGGCGTGCCGCCGCCGAGATACAGTGTGGTCAGCGCATCGCACGACTGCGATGCGCCTCGCAGGCGAAGCTCGGCATCCACTGAATCGGCGAACGCACGCCACGGCACGTGCTTGCGGACCACAATGGAAAAATCGCAGTAGCTGCAGCGTCGCGCACAGAACGGCACATGCACATACAGGTGCCGATACCCCACGTGGGCCGTGGTCGGCGCGCTCACGACACGCTGACGGACGGATGCACTTGCCCGGACGGGCCAAAGTGTACGAGCCCGTCGATTTCGAGTGCGCTCAATACGGCAGCCGCTTCACGCGGACGCAGCTGCGCGGCCGCGGCGATCTGGTCGATGTCACGAGCACCTCGCTGTAGCGCATCCCAGCACCGCGCGGCGTCACCGTCGAGGGCAACATGTGTCGACGTGGACCGATCGACGCGAAGCAGCGCGAGGACATCGTCAACCGCCAGAATCGGCTCGGCGTGCATCTTGAGCAACGTGTTGCTTCCCATCGACGAGACCTGATCGATGGCGTTCGGTACGCAGGCCACCATCCGGTTCAGTTCAAGCGCATGGTCGGCGGTGATCAGAGCCCCGCTGCCCTTCCCGGCCTCGACCACCACGGTGAGGTCAGCCAGCGCCGCGATGATGCGATTACGACGGGGGAACGTCCCGCCGTGTCCCGAGTCACCCGGCTTCTGCTCGGTGAGCAGTAATCCGTCGCGCGCGATGCGCTCCTGCAGCGTGCGGTGCGAGCGTGGGTAATGCACATCGAGACCCGTGCCGAGTACCGCGACGGTGCGTCCCCCAGCCGCCAGCGCCGCGTCATGGGCGGCGCCGTCAATGCCGCGCGCCAGTCCGCTCACGATGGTCACGCCGGCGCGCGCGCAGGCAGTCGCAATAGCACGCGCGACGCGCAGTCCATAGGCAGTCGCGGCGCGCGTGCCGACGATCGCGACCGCTGGTGGATGCGCGCTGGCCAAGGTCCCCTGCGCATAAATGACCGGCGGGGCATCGGATAGTTCGAGCAGTCGTGCGGGGTACCGGTCGCTCCCGGCCGTCAGCACCTCGCCACCGATGCGCTGCAGGTCCGTCAAAATGCAGTCGGCCTCTCGGAGCGCCGCTTCGCGTCGTTCCGTCGAGACAGACTGCAGCGCCCGCGTCGCGTCGCCATGAAGCGACAGCAGTCTCGCCACGCCCACGTCGCCAAGCCCGCGGACCTGACGCAACGCGATCACGTCACGCCGCGCCTGGCGTTGCGGCGCGGCCTCCGCCGACAACGATGCCAACGGGGCCGCCGATCCTTCAGGGAAGGAACTGCGCATCACGTGCGGGCTTTTCGGCTTC
>JBBQAK010000302.1:0-4936 GCA_038316215.1 Gemmatimonadales bacterium
CAGGACGCCGACGTGATCATGTTCATCTTCCGACAGGAAGTCTACGCCGAACGCGATGAGAACGGCCGACTGAAGGACCCGGATCTTGAAGGACGTGCGGAGATCATTATCGGAAAGCAGCGAAACGGTCCCATTGGCAGCGCTCGGTTGTACTTCCACAAACAGTACACGCGCTTCGACAACTTCTCGGCCCGACAGGCGCCCAATGATTTCGGCGGCCCGAAGTCGGATTTCGGCGGACCGAAACTGGTGAAGGGTGCCGACGATTTCGGCGGAACGCCGTTCTGAGCCCGACGTAATGGCCAAGGCGAAGACCGTCTATCGCTGCACGGAATGCGGCGCGGAGTTTCCCAAGTGGGCGGGACGCTGCGAAAGCTGTGACGCGTGGAATACCCTCGGCGAGGAGATGGTCTCGACGGCGCCCACCAGCAAGCGGACCGCGGCGCGAAGCGTGCCCGGGATTGCCGCCGCCACGGTCACGTTGGGGCGCGTCACGGCGGCAGACACGCCGCGGTGGACCACGCAGTTGAACGAGTTCGACTTCGTTCTCGGTGGCGGTATCGTGCCGGGCAGCATGGTGCTGGTGGGCGGTGAGCCCGGTATCGGCAAGAGCACCCTGTTACTCCAGGTGGCGGCCCGACTCGAGACCGCTGGACTGGCCACGTTGTATGTGTCCGGCGAGGAGAGCGCGCTGCAGGTGCGCCTTCGCGCTGACCGGTTGGCAGAGGATGCCTCGTCGGTCGCGCTGCTGACGGAGACGTCGCTCGAAACGATTCTCGCCACCGCGGCGCAGCCCGCTGCGGATGGTCGGCGCATCAGTGTGCTCATCGTCGACTCGATTCAGACCGTGCATACCGAGCTACTCGAAGGCGCACCGGGCAACGTGGGACAGGTCCGAGAGTGCGCCGCGCGTCTCATGCGATTCGCGAAGGACACCGGTACCGCCGTGTTCGTGATCGGTCATGTCACGAAGGGCGGCGGTATCGCCGGCCCGAAAACGCTCGAGCACATTGTTGACACCGTGCTGTACTTCGAAGGAGACGGCACGCTCGATCATCGCGTGCTGCGCGCGACCAAGAACCGCTTCGGCTCGGTCGATGAAATCGGTGTGTTTCGCATGGTCAGCACGGGCCTCATTCCGGTCGAGAATCCGTCGGCGTTGTTTCTCGGCGATCGTCGCGACGTGGCCAGCGGTAGCGCCGTCTGCGCGCTGATGGAAGGCACACGGCCAGTGCTCGTGGAAGTGCAAGCGCTTGCCGCACGCGCCGGGTTCGGGACGCCGCAACGCGTGGCCAACGGTATCGACGCGCGCCGACTCGCCCTGCTGTTGGCGGTGCTCGACAAACGTGGCGGATTCTCCTGCGCACAGCTCGACGTGTTCTGCAACATCGTTGGTGGTATGCGCGTGCAGGAGCCGAGTGTCGATCTGGCCATTGTGGCCGCCATTGCGTCGAGTGTGGTCGACAAGCCGCTTCCGGCGCAGGCCATTTTCCTCGGTGAAGTCGGATTGGGCGGCGAAGTCCGTCCGGTCTCGCAAGTCGAGCGACGCCTCGCCGAAGCGGCGAAGCTCGGCATGACGCGCGCGTACCTTTCGGATCGCGCGATTCCGCGTCGCGTGCCCGGCGACATCACGCTGGTCGGCGTGCGTACGCTCGCCGACGTGCTTCAGAAAACGGTCGGCAAGGACGCCTCATGAGTGAGCTGCCAGCGGCACCACGCCGCGTGATTCCGCCGCCAGTCATTGCGTCGCGCGGTGATGAATCCGTGGCGCCCGAGGGTGTCGTGCGAGACGTCGGCGTGGTAATCGTGGCCGGCGGGTCCGGCTCGCGCACCGGAAGCGCGGAGCTCAAGCAGTTCCGTTGGGTTGCCGGCAAGCCGGCGCTGCTGCACAGCGTGCAGTCGTTCATGGCGCGGCCCGATGTGGCGATCGTTGTGGTCGTCCTGCCCAAAGCGTACGCCGCCGATCCGCCACCTTGGCTGTTTCAGTGCGATGTCGATCGGCTGCTGGTATCCGTGGGCGGACGTGAGCGACACGAAAGCGTCGTCAATGGTCTCGAAGATCTTCCCGAAGAGGTGGTCATCGCCGTCGTTCACGACGCGGCCCGTCCGCTCGTGACGGATGCCACGATCGACCGGGTGATCGCTGAGGCGCGCAAGGGACACGGCGCCGTCGCGGCGTTGCCGGTCGTCGACACGTTGAAGGAAGTCGATGCTGATGGCCGCATTGTACGCACGGTGGATCGCACCAATCTCTGGCGCGCGCAGACACCTCAGGCGTTTCCGCGCACGATGCTCGAGCAGGCGCACGTCGCCGCGCGGCGCGATGGCGTCGGGGCAACAGACGACGCCGGGTTGTGTGAGCGACTGGGGCTGCCCGTGGTCGTGGTGCGAGGGAGCGAACGTGGCATGAAGATCACCGAGGACGTGGACTTCGCGCGCGCCGACGCCCTTAGCATGCTGCCGGAGTAGGCGCCGGTGTCCGTGCATCGTGAGGCGCTCACCGTACCGTTCTGGTCTCCCGTCGAAGTCGAGGCAGCGCTGCGTGACGCGATCGCCCATCTCGGCGAGCGGCGCGTGCTCGCGTATCCCACCGAGACGGTCTACGGATTCGGAACCGCCGTCGATCACGAATCGGTGGAGGCGTTGGTGCAGTTGAAGGGCCGTCCGCCCGGCAAGCCGTTTCTGTTACTCATCAACGATCCGGCGCAGATAGCGCGACTCGACCTGCATTTGCCCACGTATGCGTCCACATTGGCCGCGCGCTTCTGGCCCGGCCCGCTCACGCTCGTGCTGCGCGGCGGCGATCAGCGCGTCTCGCCGCGTCTCCGCGGACCCGAAGGTGGCGTCGCGGTGCGGTGGACGCCGCACGCGGGCCTCCAGCGTCTGTTGGCGGCATACGGCGAGCCCATTACCAGCACGAGTGCGAATCGGCCCGGGGTTCCCCCTGCCATGACGGCCGCCGAAATTGTACAGCAGTGGCCAGACGCGATTCATCGCGGGCTGCTCCACGTGCTTGATGGTGGTCGGCTGGCGGCGTCGCGATCGTCTACTGTGGTGGATTGTACCGGCCGCCGTGCTCGTGTTATTCGACCGGGCGTGTTAACAGCGATCCAGTTGCGCGAATGCGTGCCGGATCTCGTGGGCGATACCTAGCAGACGCCGAGGGGCGCGCAACGCATGCATTTGCTCTTCGTCTGTACCGGGAACACCTGTCGCAGTCCGCTCGCCGAGACGATCGCGCGGCGCATGATTGCCGATCGTGGAATCCCTGACCTCACCGTCGGAAGCGCCGGCACGAGTGCCTGGGCCGATACGCCGGCCTCTGATGGCGCGCTGCTCGTCGCGCTCGAACAGGGGATCGACCTTGGCGACCACCGATCGCGGCCGCTGGCGCAAGAGCTCGTGCGCGAAGCGCAGATCATTCTCACCATGGGCCCGCACCATCTGGATCGTGCGGAGGCGCTGGGTGGCGCGGGCCGGTCCTGGTTGCTCACCGATTATGCGTGGGGAACGCCTCGCCCGGTGAGTGATCCATTCGGAGGGGATCTCGAGGTGTACCGGGCCACGTTCGTGGAGCTTGAGGAAGCGATTGCGGCTGTACTCGACCGGATCGTCGCCGATCGTTCACGAAGCACGCCCTGAGTCGTCGCCCGTGACGGACCGACCGCAGGAACGCGCAGTCCGTGCGGCGCAGCGGCCGTCGCGCCTGGTCATTCTCGGCCATCCGGTGGCGCATTCGCTGTCACCGGTGTTCCAGAACGCGGCGCTGCGCGATGCCGGAATCTCCGTCGCCTATGACCGCGAGGACGTTGCGCCCGATCATTTGGCCGACGTACTGGTGAGACTCGCGGAGGAAGGTGCAGGTGGCAACATCACGATTCCGCACAAGGAAGCCGCCGCCGCGTTGATCACGCGATGCACGCCCGCTGCGCGCCGTGTCGGTGCCGTGAACACCTTCTGGACAGAGCAAGGTGTGCTCGTGGGCCACAACACCGATGTCGATGGTGCTGCGGCGACGATTCGCGCGCTCGTGGTAGGAGACATGGCGGACGTGCGCGACACGCCGGTCGTGTTGTGCGGGTCGGGCGGATCGGCTGCGGCGACGCTGGTCGCGCTGCACAATCTGGGATATCGTCAGATCACGATCGTCGCCCGCACCACGGTGCGCGCGCAGGCGCTGTCGGAGCGGCTGGCCATTTCGGCGACGATCGTGCCGTACGACGCCATCGAGCGTGCCGTCGGCGTAGCGGGGCTGGTGATCAATGCGACGCCGGTCGGATTGCATGACGACACGTTTCCGGTGGATGTGGCCTTGCTACCCGCCGGCTGCGCGGCTTTCGATCTGGTGTATCGGCCGGGGCTGACGCCGTGGATTGCCGCCTGCCGTGACGCAGGTCGGCATGCCGAAGACGGGCTGCGGATGCTGGTCGAGCAGGGTGCCGCCGCGTTCGAAGCATGGTTCGATGTGCCGGCCCCGCGGGAGGCCATGTGGCACGCGCTCCACGCGGTGCCACCGATGTACCACAGTCGATGACCCCGCGCGACGCGCCGCCCAGGCTTGCCGCGCACCCACTGGCGGCGATCGCACGGTTTACGCGAGAGACCGCGCAGGGGATGGTCGATTTGCTGCTCCCCTCGGCGTGTGCCATTTGCCGTGCGCTGCATCGGGCGGACGCCGACGGCATCGTCTGTCAAGCGTGCCTGGCGCGAGTGGTGCGGTTGGGCTGGCCCCAGTGCAGCCGTTGCGGACAGCCCCGATTGTCCGCCGCGATTCCACTGCCGATCGAGGCCACTCCCTCGGGGGTGATCCCGCCGTGCCGGTGGTGTCCGCGACTGGCGCCGACGATCCGTGCGGTACGCTCCGTGTGTCGCATGGATGAGGGGACGGGCGCGGCGCTGGTTCACGCGCTCAAGTACGGTGGATGGCACGCCGTCG
>JBBQAK010000292.1:0-5058 GCA_038316215.1 Gemmatimonadales bacterium
CGCTCGCGTTCTCCGAGCCGGTCGACCTGCCCGGCGGCGGCGTCTTGGCCTACGACGGCGAACGCACCACCCCGGTGGGTGCCGAGGCGACGATCACGGTGTCGATCGAAGCCTCCGGCCCACACATCATCGATGTCCCGATGGTGACGCGCTCGACCGAGCCTACGCGGCATGGTGCCGGCACGTGCCATTCGACAACGTGCGCAAACTCATTGCCTTGCGACGTGCACACGAACCACCGCTGCCGGGTACGCACGCCATCGACTTCTTCGAGCATTGGCTCACCACCGGCGCGGGCGGCACCTGCTGGTCGTCCAGCAACGCGCTGTACATGTTCGTGACATCGCTGGGCTTCGACGCCCGTCGCATCGCGGGCTCCATGCGCGACCTCGGCTTCGTCACGCATGGCAGCGTGGTCGTCACGCTCAACGCGCACGAGTGGCTCGTCGATTCGTCTGCGCTCACGCAGCGTCCGGTGCCGCTCTCGGCCGGGCCGTATCTCGACGCCGATCCGGCGTTCGCCACCACCTGGCAGCGTGATGGTGATACGCACCTGCTCCGCTTCGGTGCGGCGCCAGGACCTGAGCATACCGTCTGCCGCTTTCTGGTCGATCACATCGATCATGCCTATCTGCAAGCGGCCTACGAGAAGTCGCGCACCTTCGGCCGTTTCAACGAGCGTCTCTATGCGCGACGTAACGTGGCCGACGGGTTTATCGTGCTCTCCGGCAACGTGCGATATCATCGCACGGCGAGCGGCACACACGTGCGCACGCTCAATCACGACTCCCTGCGTCAGGTGCTGCACGACGACTTCGGACACACGCCCGCGCTCCTGAACGAGTACACCGCTTGCGGTGCATTCGAGGCCAACTTCGTTGCGCCGGAGCCAGCGTGAGCGCCGCCGCCGAGACCGGATTCGCGATCGCGGCGCGCCGCCTGCTGCCGCTGCTCTTCATGAGCTACATCGTGGCCTTTCTGGACCGCGTGAACGTCGGCTTCGCCAAGTTGCAGATGGCATCGGCGCTCGGCTTTTCCGATGCCGTGTACGGTTTCGGTGCCGGCATCTTCTTTCTTGGCTACTTCCTGTTCGAAGTACCCAGCAACCTGCTGCTGGAGAAATTCGGTGCTCGGCGCTGGATCGCGCGCATCATGTTCACGTGGGCGATCGTGTCCGGCGCCTTCGCGTTTGTGGACCGGGTTCCGTGGGGACCGCTTCCCGCGCTGTTCGGGGTCGCGCCGCTCGAGTTCGGATTCTACGCGCTGCGGTTCCTGCTGGGCATCGCCGAAGCGGGCTTCTTTCCCGGCATCATTCTGTACCTGACGTATTGGTTTCCCGCCGCAAAGCGCGCGCGCACCGTGGCGCTGTTTATGACTGCGGTGGCCGCTGCCAACGTGATCGGCGCGCCGGTGTCCGGCGCGATTATGCAATACGCCGACGGCATGCGCGGGTGGGACGGCTGGCGTTGGCTGTTTGTCCTCGAGGCCATCCCGTCGATGATCGCCGGCATCGCGATCTGGATCCTGCTCCCCGATCGTCCGGCGCAGGCAACCTGGTTGACGCCCGAGCAACGCAGCGCGATCACCGCCCAGCTCGCGCAGGAAGACATCGCCGCGCATGGCGTTCGCATGGAAGCGACACACGGTCCGACACACGGTGCCGTGCAGGCGCTGCGCAGTGGCCGCGTGTGGGTGTTGGCGCTGGTCTATCTGGCCGGCGCGTTTTCACTGTACGGCGTGAGCTTCTGGATGCCGACCATCGTGCAGGAACTTGGCATCGGGAAAACGGAGTACCTCGAGATCGGACTGCTCAGCATGATTCCGTGGGGGACCGCCGGTATCGTTATGGTGTGGGCCGGCGCACGTAGCGACCGCACCGGCGCACGTCGTCAGCACGTGGCGGGCTCGCTGTTCGTGGCGGCCACGGGTCTCGTGGCACTCGTGCTCGTCGGCGCCCACGTGGTCCCGGCGCTGATCGCGCTCTGTTTCGTGACCGCGGGCGTGCTGTCCTTCTTCGCCACGTTCTGGGCGCTTCCTACAGCATTTCTCAGACAAACGGCCGCCGCTGCGGGCATCGCGTGGATCAACGCCGTCGGCAACCTTGGCGGACACTTCGGTCCGGATATCATCGGCCGCATCCGAACCGCGACCGGCAGCGCGAATTACGCGTTTCTGTTCTTGGCCGCTTTAGCGGTGGGCGGAGCGCTGCTCACGCTACTCTGCACCGGCGCGCGTGCCGACGCCGACGCCGCCCAACGTCTCAGCCAGAGACATCGTACTCAGTGACACGTCTGTCCTTCCTCCGCGCTCTTCCCGGATTTCGCATGGCGCTCCTCTCGTCCGTGTGGCGCATGCGGCTCATCGCCCGTGTGGCCGTCGTGGTCACTGTCATGGCCGCGCTGTCTCCGTGCCCAGCCTCTGCACAGAGCTCGCCTATCGACCGCGCCCTCGCCACTGGTCAGTGGCGAGAGGCCATTCGTATGCTCGACAGCGCGCTCACCAAAACGCCGCGAGACGCGACCCGCCTTCAGCAGCGAGGGCGTGCCCACCGGGAGCTCGAGGCGTTCGACAAGGCATTGGCCGACTATACGCAGGCGATCGCCGTGGACCGGCGCTTTGCCACCGCATACGCGGGGCGGGCCATCGTCCATCAGCGTATGGGCAACAGCAACGCCTCGTTCGCCGACATCGACAGCGCCCGCGCGCTTGGCCTGAACGATCCTCAGCTCGATCTCGTGGAAGGGATCGGCTATTTGATGAATGACGACGGCGCCAAGGCCTGGGCGCGCTTCGACACGTACGTGCGTGCCGTCCCCGACGCGGCGCAGGGCTGGTTTCTGCGCGGGCGCGCCGCCGGGATGTCCGGGCGCGAGGCCGACGCGGAGAAGGACTTCACCGCCGCGATTGCGCGGCGGATCACGGGTCCGGAGGTGTACACGTTGCGAGCGCGCTCGCGGGTCGCACTGGGGAACACGGCGGGCGCCTGTGCCGACCTGGCCGAGGCCGCCAAGCTCGGCGACAAGGCGGCCGCCGCCACCGTCGCGAAAAACTGCCAATAGCCGGTCGAGCAGGCTGTGTCGTTCAGTGACCGGTCACTGAATGGATACTGACGTACCACTGTCCAGCGATGCACCCAGTAGAATCGGGCAATTATGGTGTCGTGTTGTGCCGTGGGGGGACGCTTAATCGTCTTGACGGTAGAGCGCAGACGTGCCAGAAACAAAACATGGCCATGGCTGCAGACCCCACACGTTTTCCAGTGCAGTGACACCGTGCCCCAATTAGACCGCGTATTGGCACGCCTCGAATCAGGCGCAGCCAGCCAGATCATTCTCGAGGCCGATACCCCCATTCGTTGCGTCACGGATACGGGGACACATGCGGTGAGCCAGCAGGTGCTGACGGAGCAGCAGGTGCTCATCATCATTGGCGAGCTCGCTGGCGCCGGTGACAAGGCGGCCGTGACCGCAGGCCGGGACATCCGGTTTGTCTACACGTGGAAGGACCAGCAGTGGCTCGTGGAGCAGGACCGTGAGGCACCGAAAACGCGCCTGACCGTGCAGAAGTATTCGGAGCCACTGCATGTCCCGGCCACACCGGAACCGCCCCCCGCGTTGCGGCGCTATCGCGAAACGGACCAACCCTTCGGCGATTCTGCCGACTCCGTTTCGGGGCGCGATGCCATCGATGCCTTGCTCCTGGAGCAGGTTCGGCGCGGAGCGGCCGACCTCCACCTGCGTGCCGGCGAGCCCCCGATCCTCCGTATCGGCGGCGACCTGATTCGCATCGAGGGCCAGCCGACCCTCACCGACGAGGCGATTTCGCGCATGGTGCGCTCGATCATGCCGACCAAGAACACGGTCGAGTTCGATGAGAACTGGGACACCGATTTAGCCTACGAGATCAGCGGGGTCTCACGATTCCGCGTCAACGTATTGCGTGACCGGAACGGCGTGGCCGCCGTGATCCGAACCATCGCCAATGGCACGGTCACAGTAGAGCAGATGGGCATCACCACGGAAGTGCAGCAGCTGTGCGCGCTCACCAAGGGTCTCGTGCTCGTCACCGGACCCACCGGCTCGGGCAAGTCGACGACACTCTGTGCGCTGGTCGATCTGATCAACCGCTCGCGTCACGATCACATCATCACGATTGAAGATCCCATCGAGTTCGTCCACGCGAGCAAGAAGTGCCTGATCACGCAGCGCCAAGTCGGCGTGCACACGCAGTCGTTCAAGAGCGCCCTGCGCGCCGCACTGCGCGAAGATCCCGACATCATTCTCGTCGGTGAGCTGCGCGACCTGGAAACGATCGCCATCGCGCTGGAGACGGCGGAAACTGGTCATCTGGTATTCGGCACGCTGCACACCTCGACCGCTGCGTCCACGGTCAATCGCATCGTCGATCAGTTCCCAGCCGACCGCCAGGAGCAGATCCGCGTCATGCTCGCCGAGTCGCTCAAGGGCGTCGTATCGCAGACGCTGTGCAAGAAGATCGGCGGCGGACGCGTCGCCGCACGTGAGATCCTGCTGGTCAATCGAGCCGTGAGCTCACTGATCCGCGAAGGCAAGACGGTGCAGATCAACAACATCATTCAGACCCAGAAAAAGCTGGGTATGGAGACGTTGAATGACGCGCTCTTGAACCTCGTGAAAAGCAAGACGGTCGAAGCGGAAGAGGCCTACGTGAAGTCGGCCGAAAAGAAGGACATGGCGTCCAAGCTTCGTGCGATCGGCTACACCCTCGACGGCCTCGCCTCAGACGAGTAGTCGTTCCTTACTTCGCAGCAGCGGCGCACTCCATCTCGACCCGGGCACCGAACAGCAGTGTGGCCTGCACCGCCGTGCGGGCGGGATAGTTCCCGTTGCTGAAGTAACTACGGTACACCCCGTTCATGGCCGGCCACTCCGTGAGGTCGGCCATGAACACCGTGCACTTCACCACGCGGTCCATCCCCACACCGGCCGCCGCGAGCGTGCCCTTGATGTTCTCCAGCAGCTGCCGAGTTTCCGGTTGAATGCCACCGGGCACTAACGAACCGTCGGGCTTGGTGCCCAG
>JBBQAK010000111.1:0-9817 GCA_038316215.1 Gemmatimonadales bacterium
TCGGGTGTCTCAGGAACTCGCCGATCTGGCAAAGATCGAGAGCGCGCCGTCCATGGAAGGAAAATCGATGACGATGATCCTCGCGCCGAAGTAAGCAGCGCGTGATCGTGTGCAGGGCCGCTTCCGCATCGGAGCGGTTGACCGTATCCGTGAGCAGATTATGCCGAAGATGAAGACCCATAGCGGCGCCAAGAAGCGCTTCACCGTGACGGGATCGGGGAAGGTGCGGCGTCTGAAGGCCTACAAGAGCCATATCCTGACCAAGAAGACGTCGAAGCGTAAGCGCAATCTCCGCCGTCCGACGATCGTCGCGACCAACGGCGAAGTGAAGCGTATCAAGCGTCTTATCCTGGCCTGAGGACCTACTATGCCCCGCGTAAAATCAAACGTCGTCCGCCTCAAGCGGAAAAAGCAGATCCTCAAGCACGCCAAGGGTGCCTTTGGTGGCCGGTCCAAGCTCTGGAAGGCCGCCAAGGAAACCGTGGAGCGTGGCTGGCGCTATGCGTACCGCGATCGCAAGAACAAGAAGCGCGACTTCCGTCGCCTCTGGATCGTGCGTATCAACGCCGCCGCCCGCCTGCACGACATGTCGTACAGCGTGTTCATCAACGGCCTGCATGCCGCCGGGATCGAGATCGACCGTAAGGTGCTTGCCGACCTCGCCGTGCGTGAGCCGGAAGCCTTTACGCTCATCGCCGAGCAGGTGCGCAAGGCGATCGAAGCCAAGTCGGCCGCCGCGTAACGAACGCGTGTCGCACCGCATGAACGGCGGCGCCGTTCATGTTACGTTGTAGGGCCGGCATCGACGAGATGCCGGCCCTTCGTGCTTCCGCGGCGGATCCACTCTGCCATCCGTCGCGATCCCTCGATTTCCGATTTCGTCTCGTGCAACTTTCCGAGTATCTCGCCCAGGCGAATGCCCTCGCGCAAGACGCGCGCGCATTGCTCGACGGGCTCGAACCCGACACGCGTCTCGATGTCGCCAAGGGGCAGTTGAACGCTCTCAAGGACGACCGACTCGCAGGGCTGCAAGGTGCGTTGCGTGCGCTGCCGGCCGACGATCGCCGCGCCGCCGGCACCGCCTTCAATACGCTCAAGCAGGGCATCCAAGAGGCGCTCGACGTCTTTGCGGCGCGACAGGCCTCGGCCGCTGGTGGCTCGACGTTCGATGCGACGATGCCGGCCCGTGGTGTGTGGCGCGGCTCGTTGCATCCGGTGACGCTCGTGATCGATGAGATCTGCGAGATCTTCCGCGAGCTTGGATTCACGATCGCGCTCGGTCCCGAAGCCGAAACCGAGTGGTACAACTTCGGTGCGCTCAACTTCCCGCCTGATCATCCAGCGATGGAGTTGCATGACACGCTCTATCTCGGCGAGGACACGTTGTTACGCACGCACACGTCGCCGGTGCAGGTGCGCACGCTGCAGCAGTACAAGCCGCCCGTGCGCGTGCTTGCGCCCGGACAGGTGTATCGCCGCGACTTCTTCGACGCCACGCATGCGCCCGCCTTCATGCAGCTCGAAGGACTCGCCGTCGATGAAGGCATCTCCTTCGTGGATCTCAAGGCCACACTCGCGGAGTTCGCGCGACGCTTCTACGGCGCCTCGCGACGCGTGCGCTTCGGACCGTCGTATTTTCCGTTCGTTGAACCCGGCGCGCAGATGGATGTTGAAGTCGATCTGAACGACGGCAAGGGACTGCGCTGGGTGGAGATTCTTGGCTGCGGCATGGTGCATCCGCATGTGCTCGATGATGCGGGCCTCGATAGCGAGAAGTTCACCGGATGGGCGTTCGGCATGGGGCCGGCGCGCATCGCGATGTCACGGTACGACATCAGCGACATCCGCGTACTGTACGATTCCGATGTCCGTTTCCTGGAGCAGTTCGCGCGATGATCGTTTCTCATGAATGGCTCAAGCAGTTCGTGCCGCACACGCGCTCCGCACAGGACATCGGCGATGCGCTGAGCCGGCACTGCGTGACGCTCGACAACATTGAGCGGCTCGGCGCCGAACTCGCCACGTTCGTGGTCGCGCAGGTGGTTGAAGCGGGACGTCATCCCAACTCCGATCATCTGTGGATCACGAAGGTCGATGACGGCAGTGGCACGCTGCTCGATGTCGTCTGTGGTGCGCCGAATGTGGGGGTGGGTACCAAGTACCCCTTTGCGCGTACCGGCACGATCATGCCCGGCGGGCTCAAAATCGAGAAACGCAAGATCCGCGGTGAGACGAGCAATGGCATGCTCTGTTCGTCACGTGAACTTGGCCTCGGGCAGGAACACGACGGTATCCTCGCGCTCGAGACCGACGCGGCGCCCGGTACGCCGTTGCTCGATGTGCTCCCGATCGCTGATGCGCGTCTCGATCTCGACGTGTTGCCGAACCGTCCCGATCTTTTGTCGCACGTAGGCGTGGCACGCGAGATCGCGGCCGTACTCGGCCTGCCGATGACCGCGCGTCCGCGCGATATCGGGCCGGCGGCGGCGAACGTGTCGGTGCACAGTGCTCCATCCAGTGCTGCCGGCACGCACGCCACGGTGCGCATCGACGATGCCGTCAGCTGCCCGCACTACATCGCCGCGGTGATTACGGGCGTGCTGGTCGGTCCCAGCCCTGATTGGCTGCGGCAGCGGCTCGAGAGCATCGGACAGCGCAGCGTCAGTAACGTGGTCGATGCCACCAATTACGTGCTACACGGGCTTGGACAGCCCGTGCATGCATTCGATCTCGCCAAGCTGAGTGGCCGGGGCATCGTCGTGCGGCCCACCATCGCAGGGGAAGCGATCGTCACGCTCGATGGCGCGACGCGCACGTTGGCGGCCGGCACGACGGTGATCTGCGACGGAGAACGTCCGGTCGCACTGGCCGGCGTGATGGGGGGACTCGACAGCGAAGTCACCGCATCGACCACCGACGTGTTGCTGGAAGTCGCGGTGTTCGAGCCGCGCTTTGTGCGGCGGGTGCGACGTGCGGTGAATCTTTCTACTGACGCCTCATATCGCTTCGAGCGCGGCGTGGACGGCGGGAACACGCTCGACATCGCGCGCATGGCGGCGACCTTGATCACGCAAGTGGCCGGCGGTCAGGTCGTCGAGTTCATCGACGTCGGTGCGCCAGCGGTGTCGCGGACTCTGGTCACCGTGCGGCCGTCACGCCTCGCGCGCGTGCTCGGCGTCGTCGTCGCACCGTCGGAGATTCAACATCGCCTTGAATCACTCGGCTGCATGGTGGTCGAGGATGCACATGGATTAGTCGTGACCCCGCCCACGTGGCGACACGATTTGCTCATTGAAGTCGATCTGATCGAAGAAGTTGCGCGACTGGTCGGCTTCGACAGTCTTCCCGATGAGCTGCGCCCGTTTCGGCCGGGCAACGCGCCGGATCATCCGCTGCACCTCGCCGGACGTCGCGTGCGCGATGTGCTGGTCGGTATGGGACTCGCGGAGACGCGACCGATGCCGTTCACGAGTACAGGTGATGAACACACGCCTCGCGTGCGAAACCCGCTGGCCGACGACGAGCCGTTCCTGCGCGCGTCGATCCTCGACACACTTGCCCGTCGCGCGGAGTACAATCTCACGCGTATGCAGGGCAACCTGCGGCTGTTCGAAGTCGGCAACGTGTTTCTCGGCACGACGGACCGATTGCCGCGTGAGGAAGTGCGCGTCGGTGCGTTGATCATGGGCGGTCGTCGTCCGGCGCACTTCACCGAGCCGCAGCCGCCCGCGTTCGACATGTGGGACGCGAAGGAAATCGCCGAACGCGTACTCGCTGCGGCGTTCCCCGGTCGGCGTGCTACGACGGCGGCCGGTGCCACACCCGCCATCTGGACGCTCGCCGTTGACGGACTCGGCGACGTCGGGCGGGTGGAGACCGTCGCGCTCGATTCTCCGGTGTGGGCCAGTGCAGCATTCGGCATCGAGGTCACGCTTGGTGTCATGCCGTCAGCCGATGTCGCCGCGCCTCGTGCCAACGGGCACGATGCCGCCCCGATCGAGCGGGAATCTCTGGCGTCGGCCGGCATCCGCTTCCGGGCGCTGCCGACCACGCCGGCGGCCGAAATCGATCTGGCCTTGCTCGTGCCGGACGGCGTGGACGCAGCCACGGTGGAGCAGGCGCTCCGGAATGCCGGCGGTGAACTGCTGGAACGCGTGAGCCTGTTCGACGAATTCCGCGGGGCCGGTGTACCGGCTGCACACCGGAGTCTCGGCTGGCGGTTGACGTTCCGGCATCCGGAGCGCACCCTGCGAGATAAGGAAATCGAAGGCCGGCGCGCCCGCCTGCTTGAGCTTCTCGACAAGGAACTCGGTATCCGTCCACGTGCGTCCTGACACTGCCGCGTTTCGCGAACTCGATGCCCTCGTCCGCAACCTCAGCGACCAACTGGCGGGTTACCGCCGGCGTGCGCTGTCGGCCGAGTCGCGCACGCGTGAGCTCGAGCAGTTGGTGGCTGAGCGCGACGGCACGCTGATTGAGGTGCGAGCTGACGGTCTGCGCGCGAACCAGGCGCGTGCATTGCTGGAAGCCAAGGTTCGGGAGCTGGAGGCGAAGGCTGAACTGGCCAAGGCTGAGGTCGTGCGGGTTCAAGCCGCCTTCGCGGCGGCGGCTGAGGCCGCCACTCCGCAGGCCGTCGATCGCGAACTGGCGCGGGAGAATGAGCGACTCCGCGCCCGGCTGGCCGAGGCGGGGGAGAAAACCGCGCGACTTGGCGAGCGCATGCGTTTTCTCCGTCAGCAGATCGGACACGGGGCGGAACGATGATGGACCACAAGTTGGTGGTGAAGGTCCGTATCGTCGGCGAGGAATACACGCTTCGGACGGAAGCATCGCCCGAGCATACCAAGTCCGTCGCGGAACATGTGGACCGGACGATCCGGGCCATTATGGGCGGCGGATCAACCGTGGAAACGCAGAAGGCCGCGATTTTGGCCGCCCTTCAGATCACCGACGAGTTGTTTCGGGAGCGCGCGGCCATGGAATTGCTGACGGCGGATATCCGACAGCTTGCTTCCGACATTCGCCCGCTGCTTCCGCCCGCCAAGCGTGGCGAGGACGGGAATCCGGTCTGACTGACGACTCGTCCGCGGAAATGAGCGGGCGGGACGGCAGCGGCCGAGGGCTCCCCGTTGCGGGTCTCTCGACGCGTCCGTTACGTTCTGAAAGTCTATGGCACGCGCGCACCCCTGTGCCGCGGCAGCGGAGGTCGCTCCCTCTCCGTCGGCCGCAGCGCATCGTGACAGTCGCCCGTGCCGTGAGCACGATAGATCCGTTGGAAAACGATCAAGAACCCGCGCTCAGCCGCGGTGGAGCATAGATCCTCATGGGCGAGATTCCCGCAGCGGCGCTAGTTGGCGCCCTTGGGCTGATCGCGGCTGTCGTCGCGTACGTTGTCGGACGACAGTCGTGGCGTAAGGTGGAGACCACGGAGCAGCAGCGCGCGCTCGTCGTCGCGGAGGAGGGCGCCGTGCGCGTCCTCGATGAGGCGAAGCGCGAGGCGGAGACGCTTCGGCGCAGCGCGATCGTCTCGGGCAAGGAAGAGGTGCTCCAGCTTCGGGAGTCGCATGAGCAGGATGTGCGGCAGCGTCGGGTCGAACTCGAACGTGAAGAGAAGCGGGTCCTCGAGCGTGAATCGCAACTCGATCGCGCCCGCGAATCGCTGGAGAGCCGTGAACAGGAAGTGCAGCGGCGCGGATCTGAGCTCGGTCGGCGCGAGTTGGTGGCAACAACAAAAGATCAGGAAGTCGAAAAGCTCATCGCTGAGGAACGCCGCAAACTCGAACAGCTGGCGGGCGTCAGCGCCGATCACGCGAAAGCCGAGTTAATTCGTCGATTGGAAGACGAAGCACTGGCCGACGCTGCCAGTCGCCTCCGCGAGATTCGCGAGTCGGCGAAGCGCAATGCCGATCGGGAAGCCAAAAAGATTGTGGCGCTCGCCGTGCAGCGCGTGGCTGCCGAGACGACCGCCGAGACCACAGTGTCGGCCGTCTCGCTGCCGAATGATGAGATGAAGGGCCGTATCATTGGCCGTGAAGGCCGCAACATCCGCGCCTTCGAACTGGCGACGGGTGTGGACGTGATCATCGACGACACCCCGGATACGGTCGTGGTCTCGTGCTTCGATCCGGTGCGTCGCGAGACAGCACGGCTCGCACTCGAGAAGCTCGTCAGCGACGGCCGTATCCATCCGGGTCGCATCGAAGAAGTGGTCGCCAAGGCCCGCAAGGAAGTCGAAGTCGCGATTATCGAAACGGGCGAGCAGGCCGCGTACGACGTGGGGGTGGCCGGTCTGCATCCGGAGCTCATCAAGCTCATCGGCCGCATGAAGTGGCGTACAAGCTACGGGCAGAACATCCTCGCGCATTCCAAAGAAGTTGCGTGGCTGGCGGGGATGATGGCGGCCGAACTCGGGCTCGATGTGGCACTCGCCAAGCGCGGCGCGTTGTTGCACGACATCGGGAAGGTGCTCACGCATGAGCACGAAGGCACGCATGTGCAGCTCGGGGTCGAAGTGGCCACGAAGTACGGCGAGAATCCGCTGGTCGTGAACTGCATCGCCGCGCACCACGACGACGTACCGCATGAGAGTGAAGTGTCGGTGCTCGTGCAGGCCGGGGATAGTATCTCCGGGTCCCGTCCCGGCGCGCGCCGGGAGGCGTTCGAAACGTACGTCAAGCGGCTCGAAGGGCTGGAGAAGATCGCCTCGAGCTATCGCGGCGTGGAGCGGGTCTTCGCCATTCAAGCCGGTCGTGAAGTCCGCGTGGTCGTGACCCCGGAACAGGTGGATGACACGCGTATGACGGCGCTCTCGGAAGAGATCGCACGTCGTATCGAGTCCGAGCTCCAGTATCCGGGCCAGATCAAGGTCGTGGTCATTCGCGAAAGCCGAGCGGTGGACTTTGCGCGCTGAGCTGATCGATGGAAAAGCCATCGCGGCGGCCGTCCGCGCGGATGTCGCGCGCGCGGTGGACGCCCTGCGTGAGCGCGGAGTGGTGCCTGGCCTGATGGTGGTCCTCGTTGGCGACGATGTCGCCAGCGCGACCTACGTGGGCGCCAAGGAGAAGGCGTCCCGCGAGGCGGGCATGGCCGGTGGCACGGTTCGTTTGCCGACCGACACCACGCAGGCGGCATTGCTGGCGCTCGTGGAGCAGCTGAACGACGACGCCTCGGTGCATGGAATCCTCGTGCAGATGCCGCTTCCCAAGCACATCGATCCCGATACGGTCATCCGGCACATCCGGCCCGACAAGGATGTCGACGGTTTTCATCCGGAGAATGTCGGAAAGTTGCTGATCGGTCACACCGACGGCTTCGTGTCCTGTACGCCGGCGGGCGTGATCGAGATGTTGTTGCGCAGCGGTGTCGACACGCGCGGTGCCGACGTGGTGGTCGTCGGCCGCAGTAACATCGTCGGGAAGCCGATGGCGGCGCTGCTGGTTCAGGCGCGCCCCGGCGGCGACGCGACGGTGACGATCTGCCACAGCCGCACGAAGGATCTGGCGTCGCACACGCGTCGGGCTGATATCCTGATCGTGGCCGCTGGTCGCGCCGAGATGATCACCGGCGACATGATCAAGCCGGGAGCTGTGGTGATCGATGTCGGCATGAACAGCGTGCCGGATGCGTCGCGCGCGAAAGGCACACGGCTCTGTGGTGACGTGCATTTCGCGAGCGCCGTGGAAGTCGCGTCGCGTATCACGCCCGTCCCAGGCGGTGTCGGACCGATGACCATCGCGATGCTGTTACGAAACACCGTGCGTGCGGCTGAACGCACGCTGAACGCACGCTGAGCTGCGTCGCGTGGCCGGGCGCCGCACCAGCGGGTATCAGAGTTACGGCCCACCGGTCCCTTCCGACGAGGCGCCGGGCAGCGCGCCGGAATCGGCGATCGCGGTGCACACGCTCACGAGTGCAGCGAAGGATCTGATCGAAGGTGCGTTCCCGCCGCTGTGGGTGCGCGGCGAAGTCAGCGATTTCAAGGCCCATCGCAACGGCCACTGGTACTTTGCGCTGCGAGACGCCGAGGCGCAGGTGAAGTGCGTCATCTGGAGTTCGGCGGCCAAGCGCATTCCCGCACCGCCTGACGACGGGATGCAGGTGCTCGCCTATGGCCAGATGACCGTGTGGCCCGTGCGCGGCGATCTGCAGTTCTCCGTACGCGCACTCGAAGCCGAAGGCGATGGCCTCTGGCGGAAGGCGCTCGAACGTACCCGGCTGAGCCTCGAGAAGGACGGGCTGCTCGATCCGGCCCGCAAGCGCGCGTTGCCCGCGTTTCCGCGCCGGATTGCCGTCATCACGAGCCCCGATGGCGCCGCCATGCACGACATCATCACGGTCGCGCGGGCCCGCAGCGCGGACGTGGAGATCGTGATCGTGGCGGCCAAGGTACAGGGGGAAGGCGCGCCGGAGTCACTCGTGGCGGCGATCGAGCGCGTGAGCCGGTGGCAGGACGCCGATGTGCTGATCATCGGGCGCGGGGGGGGCGCGCGCGAAGATCTCTGGGCCTTCAACGACGAGCGGGTGGCCCGCGCGCTTGCCGCCTGTCCCATCCCGACGATCTCTGCCGTCGGTCACGAGGTCGACGTCACCATTTGCGATCTGGTCGCCGATGTGCGGGCGGCGACGCCCTCTGCCGCGGCCGAACTGGCGGTGCCCTCGCGACGGGAGGTCATTGCCCGTGTCGAGTCGCTTGGCAAGCGCTTGGCGGTGGCCGCCCGGCGCCGCGAAGAGCGCGCGATCGCGTCACTGTCACAGGTGCAGAAGCGGTTGGGGCTCGCCGCCACCCGGATCGTGGAGCGCCGTCGCTCGCGTGTGGAGTCGCTGGCCGGTCAGCTCAACGCCCTATCGCCGTTGAGCACGATGGCCCGCGGCTTCGCGGTGGCGCGAACGCCCGAGGGCGCTACCTTGAGCGGGCGGGATCAGTTTGTGCTGGGCGCCCCGTTCGACCTGTGGCTCCGTGACGGCATCATATCAGCGATCGCCGGCGCGGGGCGACCGCTCCCGGAGTCAGTTCCGGGGTTTCCAACTGAGGAGGGCGTATGAGCTTTGAACAGTCACTGACCCGCCTGGAGGAGATCGTGCGTGAGCTCGAGCGCAACGACGTCGATCTCGAACAGGCGCTTCGCCTCTTCGAGGAAGGCATCACCCATCTGCGCTCGGCTGGCGAAGCCCTGAAGACGGTCGACGCCCGCGTTCAGCAATTGGTCGAGGCGGCCGACGGTTCCTTCTCGGTCGTCGAGCTGGGCGGCTGACGCGATGACGCCCGTCGGAACCAGTACCGAAACGTCCGCCCCCTCCTTCGCGAGTGAGCGCGCGGCGGTGCAGCAGGCGCTCGATGCGTTTTGCGCCCGCTGGCTTGGCGACGTCGCCCCGCTGACAGCGGAGGCGATTCGCTACTCCTTGCTCGGGGAAGGCAAGCGGCTGCGCGCCATCTTGCTCATGGAGGCCTACCGCGCCTGCGGTGGCACCGGTGACGCCAGAGATCTCGCCGCCTCGGTCGAGGTGGTGCACGCGTACTCGCTTGTGCACGATGATCTGCCGTGCATGGACGACGACGATGTCCGGCGCGGTCGCCCGACCGTACATCGCGTGTACGGCGTACCGTTCGCGACGGCCGCCGGACTGGCCATGGTACCGATGGCAGCGCGCAGCGCCTGGCACGCCGCCAAGGCCATGGGTCTCTCCGACACGGTCGCGGGAGATATCGTACGCGATCTGATGGACGCATCCGGCGCTGGCGGCATGATCGGCGGGCAGCTGCTCGATCTCGAGGCGGAAGGCGTGCACCTCACGCTCGAGGCCTTGGAGCGGGTCCACC
>JBBQAK010000125.1:0-9486 GCA_038316215.1 Gemmatimonadales bacterium
CCGCCCGCCGCTGTACGCGAGCAAGTGTGTCGAGCACGACAGCGACCCGCGCGCGCGACCCGCGCGCGTCGAGATACTGCGCGTGCGCAAAGAGGCAGTCGGCGTACACCCGCGGTCCCTGGAGCCTCGCGTCGTTGAACGCCGATTGCCAGCTACTGTCGGCGATCACGTCGCTTGCGCGCACCCGTACCTGCAGCAGCAGGCATCGGTGTCGGGCCCGCAACCACGCATCGCCGGCGGGGAGGAGGAGGGCCGCCTCGCGAAAGCGCTGCTTCGCTGGCTCGATGCCGGCGGTCCGCAGCACGGTCATTGCCTCACCAAGCATCGCCTCCACCTGACCGGCCGAATCACCGAGGGAGGCCATACGCTGCGCCGCCAGTCGATAGGATCGGAGCGCCTCCGTGTACTGTGATCGCTGCCCACTCACCGACGCGACGCCGATCATGGCGTACGCACCAGTGGGTCCCAGCGAATCGAGCTGCGCCACGGCAAACCGACGTGCGGCCTCGTCGCTCCGGTATCGCAGACGCGCGATGGTACCGTCAAGCAGCGCCGACAACGCACGATCCCGTCGCACCTGCGGCCGCCAGCGCCGTTCTGCGACGGCCACCCCAGCCGTGTCCGCTTCGCGCACCACCGCGCGCACCAGTCGCGCCGGGTCGGGAATCACGTCGGCCCGAAGCACCCGTGGGGCGGACGCCGCGAACAAGATCGTGAGGACCATCAGCGCCAAGACCAGAGGGCAGGCGGCGATGGACCGCGCACGACGGAACGCACGAGAATTCAACCGGCACGAGTCAGCGATATGCATGATCTACCAATCTGCACGTGCTCGAAGCACACTGTCGAGACAGCCACGGGATTATCGAGCCGATGCAGCGGGAACCTGAAGGCGCAGTCGCGCACTGAGAGGATCATGTCGTTGCTCACCGAGACCGCGCGCGGGCTGTACTGTGCCGTCGCCGACTGCTATATCGACCCATGGGCTCCCGTGCCGCGCGCCCTCGTCACGCACGCGCACGGTGATCACCTCACCTGGGGGTGCGAGCGCTACCTCGTCTCACACGAGGGAGAAGGCGTTTCTCGTGAGCGCTTGGGCACCTGGGCGGCCGGGCTCGAAGCGATTCCCTACGGTGAGACGCGCGTCATCAATGGGGTCGCGGTGTCCTTTCACCCGGCCGGTCATATTCTGGGCTCGGCCCAGATCCGCCTCGAGTACGGCGGCGAAGTATGGGTCGTATCCGGCGACTACAAGACGGATCCCGACCCCACGTGCACGCCCTGGGAGCCGGTGCGCTGTCACACCTTCATCACGGAAAGCACGTTCGGGTTGCCGATCTATCGCTGGCCATCACAAGCGCGGGTCTTCGAGGACATCAACGCCTGGTGGACCCAGAATGCGACTGACGGATACGTGTCGCTGCTGTACGGCTACGCGCTTGGGAAAGCCCAACGTCTGCTGGCCGGACTCGACCCCTCCGTCGGACCGATTCTGACGCACGGGGCCGTCGAGCGCATGACGCAGGTATATCGGGACGGCGGCGTCGCCATGCCGAGCACCACCTACGCCCTGACGGCCGCCAAAGCGTCGGCGATATCGCGCGCCATTATCGTCGCGCCACCCAGCGTTGAAGGATCCAGCTGGGCGCGCCGCTTCGGGAGCACTCGTGCCGCGTTTGCGAGCGGGTGGATGTCGGTGCGTGGCGCCCGACGACGTCGTGGTGTCGACAAGGGCTTCACACTCAGTGATCACGTCGATTGGCCGCAACTCTTGAGCGCGGTGGAGGCTACGGGCGCCGAGCGTGTGTGGGTCACGCACGGATTCACCGGCCCCGTCGTGCAATGGCTCACCGACCATGGTCTCGAGGCGCGGGCCATCGCCACACGATACGAAGGCGAACGAGACGACGTAGAGGAAACAATCGAGCCAGTCACCGACATCCCGTCGTGAAACGATTCGCCGCACTCTATGACGCCATCGATGCGACCACCGCGACCAGCGAAAAGGTCGCGGCGCTGGTCGCGTACTTTCGCGATGCTCCCGCTCATGATGCGGCCTGGGCGGTCTCATTCCTCGTCGGTCGTCGACCGAAGCGACTGGTGCGTGCACCCGATCTGCGTGCGTGGGCTGCCGTCGCCGCCGACATTCCGGCGTGGCTGTTCGAAGAGTGCTATGCGCAGGCCGGAGACCTGGCCGAAACGATCTCATTACTGGTTCCTGAGCTCAATACGCACAGCGACGCAGACCACGATCACGCACTCGCGTGGTGGGTCACCGAGCGGTTACTCCCGCTCGCCGGACTGCCCGCCGAGGCGCAGCGTGCGGCGCTGGTGCAGGCGTGGCAGCAGCTTGGCGGTTCGTCGCGATTCGTGTTCAACAAGTTGCTCACGGGAGCGTTTCGCGTTGGCGTTTCCGACGGTCTCGTCGTTCGCGCACTCGCGCAGGTCAGCGGCATCGATGGTGACTCGATTGCACATCGACTCATGGGGCAATGGGAGCCGAGCGCCGCGTGGTACGCGCAGCTGGTGTCCACGGAAACGACCGACGCCGACTGGAGTCGCCCATACCCCTTCTATCTCGCGTATCCGCTCGACGCCACACTGGAGTCGCTGGGTGCGCCGCAAGAGTGGCAGCTCGAGTGGAAGTGGGACGGCATCCGGGCGCAGCTCGTCCGTCGGCGCGGTCGAACGTTCCTGTGGAGTCGCGGTGACGAGTTGCTGGCCGACCGATTTCCCGAAGTCGAGGCGAGCGCTGAGTGGCTACCCGACGGCACGGTCATCGATGGCGAGCTGCTGGCGTGGCGCGACGGCAAGCCGATGCCTTTTAGTGAGCTACAACGGCGCATCGGCCGCAAAACGGTCGGCAAGAAGCTCTTGGCCGACGTCCCCTGTCATTTGTTGGTGTACGACTGCCTTGAGTATGAGGGTACGGAAATCCGTGAGCGACCGATGCACGAGCGACGGGTGGTGGCCGAGTCGCTCGTGTCACTGCTACCAGGCGGCGCAGCAATGGGGATGTCGCCGGTGCTCGAGATCGACTCGTGGCAAGCCGCACACGACGCACGCGCTCGCTCGCGTACCATGACCGCCGAAGGATTGATGTTGAAACGGCGTAGTTCGCCGTATGGCGTGGGGCGCAAAGTCGGCGACTGGTACAAGTGGAAAGTCACTCCACTCACGGTCGACGCGGTACTGATATATGCCCAAGCCGGTCATGGCCGTCGCGCCGGACTCTACACGGATTACACCTTCGCGATCTGGGATGGCGATGCGCTCGTGTCGTTTGCGAAAGCCTACTCTGGACTGACCGACGCCGAAATCCGCGACGTGGATGCCTTCATACGACGGAATACGCTCGAGAAGTTCGGACCGGTGCGCACGGTCAAGCCGGAACTCGTGTTCGAACTTGCCTTCGAAGGAATTCAGCGCAGCACGCGCCACAAGAGTGGCATCGCCGTTCGCTTTCCGCGCATCGTGCGCTGGCGTCGCGACAAGACAGCGCGCGAAGCGGATACGCTGGACACCGTGAAGGCATTGCTATGAGCAACGCGATGACCGCGGCGCAGTCGCGTGTCGATGCGTGGTTCGCCTCGCGTGGCTGGCACGCGTTTGCGTTTCAGCGGGAGGTCTGGAGTGCCTACGCGAATGGCGAATCGGGGCTGATCCACGCCGCCACCGGTACAGGGAAGACGTACGCCGCGTGGATGGCGCCCGTGCTGGAAGCGCTCGCCGAGACGCGGCGGCCGCACGCCGTGCGCAAGCGCAAGCGCAACGATGCTGCACGGCTGCGGGTGCTCTGGATCACACCGCTGCGCGCCTTGGCGGCAGACACCGAGCACGCGTTACGCGAACCCATCGAAGCACTCGGACTGCCGTGGACGGTTGAGTCGCGCACCGGTGATACGACGGCCGCCACCCGGGCGAGACAGCGTGCCCGACTCCCCACCGCCCTCGTGACCACACCGGAGTCTCTGTCGCTCTTGCTCTGCAGGAAAGATCACGAAGCCATCTTCGCGGATGTGCGCTGCGTCGTTGTCGATGAGTGGCATGAACTCCTGTCCACCAAACGCGGCGCGCAGGTGGAGCTCGCGCTGGCACGCTTGCGGCGAATCTGTCCGCAACTGCGCACATGGGGCGTGTCCGCCACGCTCGGCAACCTCGACACGGCCGCCGACACGTTGCTCGGGTACGACCCCAATGGACAATCGCGTCCGCGACGACTGGTACGCGGCATCGTGCCCAAGGATACGCAGGTACAAGCGCTCACGCCGGACACGATGGATCGCTTTCCGTGGGCTGGCCATCTGAATACGAAGCTGCTTCCGGAAGTCATGCAGCGACTGGAAGCGGCACAGAGCGCGATTGTATTTACCAACACGCGCTCGCAATGCGAGATCTGGTTTCAATCTATTATTGCGGCCAATCCCGCCTGGTTCGAATTCACCGCCATCCATCACGGTTCACTCTCACGCCAGCAACGTGAAGACGTGGAAGACGGTCTCAAGACGGGGCGCTATCGCGTGGTGGTGGCCACCAGTTCACTCGACCTTGGTGTGGACTTCTCGCCGGTCGATCTAGTCATGCAGATCGGCAGCCCCAAAGGCGTTGCGCGCCTGCTGCAGCGGGCCGGCCGGTCCGGGCACTCTCCGGGCCGTGTTTCGCGCATTGTGTGCGTGCCCACGCATGCGTTCGAGCTGGTAGAAGTAGCCGCCGCCAGAGACGCCATGCGCGCCGGCGCGATCGAAAGTCGCGAACCGCTTGATCGTCCGCTGGATCTGCTCGCGCAACATCTGGTTACGCTGGCGCTCGGCGGCGGCTTTACGCGCGACGACGTCCTCGTGGAGTTGCGCAGCACCCGCGCCTATCGCCTGCTCACCGAGTCGGAACTCGACTGGGTCATCGATTTCGTGACGCGCGGCGGCAACGCCCTCAAAGCGTACCCGGAATTCGCGCGCGTACAATTCGTGAACGGGCGATATGAGGTCACGGACAGACGTGTCGCGTTACGACACGTGCTGAACATCGGCACGATCGTGAGCGACGCCGCCATCGCCGTGCGCTATCTGAAAGGCGGTCGACTCGGGACGGTCGAAGAGAGCTTTGTGTCACGACTGTCGCCCGGCGACAAGTTTATTTTTGCCGGCACGCCGCTGGAGTTCGTGCGGCTACGCGATCTCACGGCATGGGTGCGCAAGGCCAAGGGAATCACTGGGGCGATTCCGCGCTGGCAAGGCGCCCGCATGCCACTCAGCACTGAGCTCGCGCACGCGGTACGGATCAAGCTCGAGGAGGCGCGACAGGGCGTGTACCGTGAGCCCGAGATGCAGGCGGTCCGGCCGGTGCTCACGCTACAAGCCGAGCGAAGCATCATTCCGCGGCCGGATGAGCTGCTCATCGAGCGTTGCGAAACGCGCGATGGCCATCACCTGTTCGTGTATCCGTTCGAAGGCCGCTTGGTGCACGAGGGACTCGCGGCCCTCTTTGCGTATCGCATAGCCCAGCTAACCCCGATTTCGTTTTCATTCTCCTGTAACGATTACGGCTTCGAGCTGCTCAGCGCCGAGGCCGCCCCCTTCGAAGAGGCACTCGAGTCGGGACTGCTGTCAACGCAGCACTTACTGCACGATATCACGCACAGTCTCAATGCCGCGGAGCTGGCCCGCCGGCAGTTCCGGGAGATCGCTCGAGTGGCCGGTTTGATTTTTGGCGGCTATCCGGGGCAATCGAAATCGGTGAAGCAGATGCAGGCGTCGAGCGGATTATTGTACGATGTGTTCGTCAACTACGATCCCGACAATCTGTTGGTGCAGCAGGCTCGCCGTGAGGTGCTTGAGCGGCAGCTCGAATCGAGCCGATTGGGTCGTGTGCTGCAGCGGCTGTCCGAAAGTATCGTGCGTGTGATCGACGTGGAGCGTCCATCGCCGCTGGCTTTTCCGCTCTTGGTGGACTCCACGCGGTCGCGCGTGAGTTCCGAGAAGCTGGCCGATCGTGTGCGTCGCATGACGGTGTCGGCCGAGAAGTCGACCCGATCAGGAACGTCGATGACGTTCCGCGCGCACGATGGCCGTGCCACGAAGGTGGTGCAGTGACACCAAGCGCGATTCCCGTCGGCGCAGTCACCCACACCGTCGCCGGCGAACAGTTGGTGCTCTTGCCCGACCGTGCGATCTGGCTTCCCGAACGCCGCCTGGTGATGGTCGCCGATCTCCATTGGGGCAAGGCTGCCGCGTTTCGCGCCGCGTTCGTACCGGTGCCCACCGGCACTACGGCCAGCGATCTGGCGCGACTCAGTCGTGTGTTGAACGATACCGCAGCGTCGCACCTCGTGGTGCTGGGCGACCTCTTGCATGCACGCAGCGGTCGACATGCGGAGACGCTCTCGACAATCGCGGGATGGCGGGCGTCGCATGCGGATGTCGATATGACGTTGGTCCGTGGCAATCACGATGCCCACGCCGGCGATCCACCGGCTTCGTTGCGCATCACCTGCGTGGACGCGCCATACGCGATCGGCCCTTTCATCGGCGCGCACGAACCGGAAGTACACGCGGACGGCTATGTGCTATCCGGACATCTGCACCCCTGCGTATCCGTCTTCGGCCGCGGTCGTCAACACGCCCGCCTCGCCGCCTTCGTGTTCGGCCCACGCGTCGGTGTGCTGCCCGCCTTTTCCAGCTTCACCGGTACGGGCATGTACGAGCGGTCGGAGCAGGATACGCTGTTCGTGATCGCCGACCGCGACGTGATCGCGCTCTAAGCGCGATATGTGGTTCAGGCGCTTCGGGTCCCGAAACGTCGTAACAGCCGGAGTACGTCTGCCCGCTCGCGCAGCGGTCGTGCCTTGTACGGGAAAAACAGCGGTGCTGCAGCGTGTGCGTTCAGCAGAGCGAATCGCGCCACGGACGATAGACGGGTCAGCGGCGAATCGCCGCGCGCCAGACCCACCACATCAGTAGCGGCTGTAACGGCAGTCGAATCCACAGCCCGGCGATATACCCAGCCGACGCGTCCACGGCCCGTGCCTGATTCAGCATGTGGACGTTGGCCGGCAGCACGGCCGCCAGAAGCGCAATCAATCCCCATGCGGCAGCAACACGCGTCGCGGGGATGAGCAATCCGATCGCACCGGCGATTTCGAAGGCGCCGCTTATGTACGTGGCCAAGCGCGCATTCGGCACCCACGGTGACACGATGCGGTCGAAGAACCCCGGCATCACAAAGTGCAGCACGCCGGCAATGAAGAAGAGCGCCGCTGGACCAAGGCTCGCTAACGGGATCACGCGTGTGGCGCGCGAAGCGTCATCGCGCAGGCGCGGCGTACCACAGCACGGCGAAGTAGTGGCAGATGCTGCCGCCCATCACGAACACGTGCCATACCGGGTGCGTCCAGGCACGACGCTTATCCACGAAGAAAATCACGCCGCCGGTGTAGCAGAGTCCACCAGCGATCAGCAGCATCAGGCCCGCGTGATCCATCGAAGCCATCAGCGGTTTGATCGCGATGATGATCACCCAGCCCATCGCGACATAGATCGCCGTCGACAACTTTGCCATCGCGCCGCTGCCAAACACCACCTTGAACAGCACGCCAAGCGCGGCGAGCGTCCACACAATGCCAAACAGCGTCCAGCCCCAGGTGCCGCGTAGCACGCCAAGCGTGAACGGCGTATAGGTGCCGGCAATGAGCAAGTAAATCGCGGCGTGATCGACCACGCGCAGTCGCTGCTTGATCGTGGGATGCGGGATCGCGTGGTACAGCGTACTCGCCGCATACAGGGCGATCAGCGTGGCGCCGAACACGCTGGCGCCGATCACCGTCATGCGCTCGCCGCGGTCGAGTGCGGCAAGAATCAGGATAGGCATCCCGATGAGACTGAGCACGAGACCAACGCCGTGGGTGACGGCATTGGCCAACTCCTCCTGGAGGCTGACGACGCGATCCGTGGTCATTCAGGAAATCTAATCGAGCCGGTCTGCGCGAATGTTTCGGCGACGAGGCCGGACTGAGCAAGCGCTCCCACCGGTACCACCCTCAGGTGAGATAGTCGCTCACACGAATCCCCAGACGGTCGGCGTCCTCGGTTCGAACGATCGTGCGGAGATAGTGACCCAGTGGAGCCTTCTCTGAGAGGTCCAGCACGGTTGACTCGTACGACGGGTTTCCACGCGCGTCGAACAGCAGGCGAATCTTGGGTCGCGAGGACGGCTGACCCTCGCCGCTGGCCGCGACGACGAGCGCTAGCTCTTGAGTGTCCAACAAGACCACCGTGCCAATGGGATAGATACCCATCAGCCCAGTGAACGCCCGCACCAAGCGCGGGTCGAGCCCAAGGCGTGGATTATCGCGCATGCCACGAATGACATCGGCCGGCGACCACGGATTTGGCTGATAGACACGCGTCGACGTCGCCGCGTCAAAGCCATCTACGATCGACACGATCCGACTGAAGAGTGACAACTCTCTCGCCTGAACAGTGCGGGGATAGCCACTGAGATCCAGGCGCAGATGGTGCTCGTAGGCCACCGTCATTGAACGCCAGGAACGGGCGGACGCTCCGTTCAGCGCGAACAAGGCGAGCACACCGCGCCACGTATGTTCCTTCAGTACCGCGAACTCGTCTTCGGAGAGCGTCCCCCGCTTGTTCAGAATCTCGACGGGAATGCAGGACTTGCCGATATCGTGCATCAACGCCGCGAGTCCAAGATCGAGCAACTGGAGTTTGGACAATCCAATTCGACGCCCAAGCGCCACAGCCAGGATGCACACATTCACGCTGTGCACAAACGTGTACTCGTCGAAGTCACGGAGCGTCGTCATCCCGATCAGTGACGTATCGTCGATCATGATTTGATCAACGATGCCTTGGACTGCCCGCTTTGCCTGACGGAGTGCCGGGGTGCGGCCGATACGGACATCCATCATGAGTTGTCGTGTGGCCACCAAGGACTGCATGAATGTCTGTCTGGTGCGCTCCTGCGCCGATTCGTCGTCCCGATCAGCCAGCTCGTCGACAGCGGGCTCGATGACGAAGTTGGAAACGCGCGCACGCTCGAGCTGCGCCATGATCTGCGTCCGTCGTTCATCGCTCAGGAGACCGGGCGCAGGCGCCAGTATCGCCGAAATCAGCGTCACCCACGCCGCGTCGTCCGGCACATCGACGACGAGGATTCCGCCGATGCCGGCGTCGCGCAGGCGGCCCGCGACGTGCGAGATCGCGGCATAGGTATCGAGCTGAATACGAAGTCGGATACCATTGACAAACAGATAATCCCCGACACCGCGAATGTCGCACTGCGCGTCTTGCTCGATCAGCGTCGCGACGGCACGACCAAGTGCGTCGAGCGCCGACTTGACCATCGTGTTTTCTCGCGGATAGAGCCGTATCGTTCGCAGCGCCCGATGAAACGCGTGGATGACGCTTCGGGCCTCCGGCTGAGAAACACTGGTCTCCCCGCCGAGAGAGAGCGACCGTGGCGTACGGTCTC
>JBBQAK010000227.1:0-6512 GCA_038316215.1 Gemmatimonadales bacterium
GCACGACTCGCATTTCGCTTCGACGTGCTTGCCGTCGAGGGCCCACCCCGCTTGGCGGTGATCGAATCGGTTTCGCCCGCCCGCCGGCCACGAGACCATCGCGAAGTCGTCACCCGCATGGTCCGGATGGCAGCTGGCGCACGCCATCCGCTCCGCCGCCGGCAGCTTCGCGTGATAGCCGCGTTTCGCATCGATGAACGCTTTGACGTCTTTGTGGCAGCTGAGACACGCGGTACCCATTGATGCGCCGCGCGTGAGCGAGTGACACTGCACGCACTGCGTGGCGCCTTCGAGACTCTTGTGCGCGCGCGCCAACGGACCCGGGGAGATCTGGGCCCGCACCGTCGACGGGTGCAGCAGAGACGTGAGCACGATCAGCACGACCGCGAGTGCACGCGCGACGTGAGCGGCATTCATCCGGCCTTGGCGACGTCGCGTGGAATCGGCACATCCTTCGCCACGATGCGCACGCCGATCTTCTCGAGAAACGCCGACGGCGCTTCGCCACCGATACGGACGATGACCGTGTCGTTCGGTAGAATGGCGGTTTCGCCACGGTCGTCGATCACGACCACGTCGCTCCGAATCTCGCGCACTTGGCTCTGCAGCATCGCGATGATGCGACCGCTGGCAATCGCGCGATCGAGCTTCTCGCGGTTGCGTGGCTTGATGCGGGAGAACTCGTCACCGCGATAGCTCAGCCGTACTTCGGTGTTCGGCTGATTGGCGAGTCCGAGCGCCGACTCCACCGCACTGTCGCCGCCGCCGACCACCATCATCTTCTGACCGGCAAATGCCTCCATCTCGATAATGTCGTAGTACACCTTGTCGCTGTCTTCTCCGGGCACGCCAAGGCGTCGCGGTGTGCCGCGACGACCCATGGCCAGTACGACCCGGCGAGCCCGATAGCGCGCGCCATCGGACATGACATCAAAGAAGTCGCCATCACGCACGACGCGGTCGACCTTCACACCGGTGCGCACTTCGAGGCCGGTGTTGGCCACGATCGTCTCCCACACCTGGAGCAGCGTCTCCTTCGACGCGTCGGCAATCCACAGATCACCATACAGCGGAATCGACACCGGTTCGGCCAAGAGCAGCTTCTTGCGCGGATACTTACGGACGGTGTCCGAGAGCGTTCCCTGTTCGAGTACGAGATAGCGTAAATGCGAGCGATGGGCCTCGAGCCCTGCGCTCAGGCCCGCAGGACCTGACCCGATGATGCACACGTCGAAGGCCTCGAGATCGCCATCGGTACGCGGTTCGCAACTGGGCAACTGCGTGGCGATGTGTTCGATCGCCATCTTGCCTTCATTGATCGCGTTCTTGATCAGGCCGCGTCCGCCGAGTTCTCCGACGATGTAGATGCCGGGTACGTTCGTCTGGAAGTGCGCGTCGATGAGCGGCACCTCCACACGATTGACGGCGGCGCCGGTGGTGACGAAGATGCCGCCCACCGGGCAGGCGGCCACGCACTCCCCATGCCCGACACACAGCGCATCATCAACCACGGCGAGCTTGCCGCGCATGGTGATCGCACCCACCTCCGGACACGACGCGACGCAGGTGCCACAGCCGACGCAGAGATCGGCGCGCACCATCGCTTTCGGTATCGCACTCCCGGCTATTTCCATTGCACCCGATGCCACCGGTGCCGAAACGACCTCGAAGAGCTGCTGGGCGATCCCACACCCCGAGCAATAGGTGCCGTTGACCGGGACCGCCGCGCCGCATCGGGCGCATGGCCGCGTGGCGACGGGGCGTGCCGGCGCGTCGGCGGGCGGGGCGCTCTCACGCAGGTGCCACCAGATGAAGAGACCCGTGAGCACGAAGAAGCCGAGTGTGGTCAGCAGCATGTCAGGCGCTCACCAGAACCACGTGGCGCCCATGGCGATCACGACGACGACGTGAATGGTGACGGCGATCAACGCCGTCAGCGCAAACGGCATGTGCGCGATATGCCAATAGCGAAACACCCGTTGCGTGGCATCGAGCATGCGCGACTGGTCCGTGAGTGCCATTTCCCGAGAGGCCAGCTTCACGGCGCGCGAGATGGCACGGCGATCGACGCCGGGACGACTGGCCCAGGACGCCGCCAGGCGGCGTACCTGCACAAATCGCCGGACGTCGTTCAGCAGCAGTCGCTCGAGGACCTGCATGACACTGGTCGCCGGCGCCTGCTCCTTGGGGGTGATGGAGAGGCGTACCGCGTTGACCGAGTCACCGAGCGCGCTGGCGATATCGGCCAGTAGGGCATCCCGTTCCGTGGCGACTTCCTCGCGCGAGAGCTCGACGCCGCTACGCGCGCGCGGAATGCGGACGTACAGATAGCGTCCGACCACGCCGCTGGCACACACCACGAGCATGGCGCCGAAGCCAAGGCCGATGACGCCATCGGCTCGCCACGCGGCGTGAACGGTGAGCAGGAGGGGGAGTCCGATAGCCGTCGTCACGTGCACATCGAGCCAGCGGCCGATGGCGCCGGTAAACGCCAGCGCGCGCCACCGCTTGCGAAGCGGGTAGAGCCACAGGAACACGAAAATCAGGAAGGCAAGGATGCCCGCCGTCTGTCCGATCGTTCCCGAGGGGCGCAGCAACGCGTGCAACGCGTGCCGCGGTCGCGCCTTCATGGGCGCGAGGTAATATGAGGCGCCGGCGAGGTTGATGATCGTGAGGGCGCTGAGCAACAGCGTGACGGGGACACCGTCCCAGCGCGACCGCGCTTTCGCCGCGCGCGCTGCCGTCGGCGAGGGACGAGTCGCGTTTCGGGAAATGGAATGTGCAGGAGCGGTCATCGACGTCGAGATCCGGCCATGGGGGTCGTTTATTGCGTCCGTCGTGCGTCCGACACGGGTGGGATCAAATACGGAAGCCAGATACCGCCTTTCGTCCCACTTCTCTCCGAACTTATACGGATGGCGCCCCGTCGTCTGTAACGAGTATCACGGTTTTCGTTCGGGGGACGCCCTCAGTACTTTGACGTTTTGTCCCAGCGCTTCGCAACGGCGACGGGGGTTCGCACCGCCCTCCCACCGCAGATTGTGACGGAGCATGCCAGTCGCTCTCGGACTGGGTGGCGCCCAGCGCGATCCGTGCCGTGCAGACTTCGCCAACAAAAGGGCTGAGCTAGCACGGCCCATGCATGTAGACTTCTCCTTGAGCTCCATCCGTCCCTTCAACCTGGTCACGCCCATGGCTTTCGCCTCGCCCCTCGTCGTCACGCGCGCCACTGTCGCGCTCGGTGCCGCGCTCCTGTTCGCCGCGTGCAGCAAGGCCGACGATACCGCCGCGAAGGATTCGGCCATGGCGGCCGATTCCGCCGCCTCGCTCACCCTCGATTCCACGTCGACGTCGGGCGCCGGCACGGGTGTGACCGCCATGATCGTGGATGCCGGCGGACGCGAGCTCGGCGTGCTCACGCTGGCTGACGCCGGCGCCGCGATTTCGGTTGCAGGTACGTTGCGCGGCCTTCCGCCTGGGGTACACGGCATGCACATCCACGCGGTCGGTCGTTGCGACAGCCCGGATTTCGCCAGCGCCGGACCGCACTGGAGCCCGACGCCCAAGCAACATGGTTCGACCAACCAAGCGGGACCGCATTTTGGTGATCTCATGAATATCACGGTTGGTGCCGACAGCAGTGTCTTGGTGATGATGTCGACGCCGGCCGGTACACTGCGTGGCGAGAATCCGCTGTTCGACGCCGACGGTGCAGCGATTGTGATTCATGCCACGGCCGACGACTACAAAACCGATCCATCGGGCAACTCCGGCGCCCGCATTGCCTGTGGCGTGGTGTCGGGGTCCTGAGCACTGACCGCAGGCCCGCCGGCACGCTGGTAGACCTGAGCCACGCCATCGAGGATGGCGTGGTGTACTACAAAGGTCTGCCCGCGCCGGTCATTTGCGACTATTTGAGTCGCGAGGATTCACGCGCTTTATACGAGCCAGGCACCGAGTTTCACATCGGTCGTGTCGAGTTGATCACCAACACGGGCACCTACATCGACTGCCCGTTTCATCGCTTCGCTGATGGGCGCGACACGGCGTCCATGCCGCTCGAGCGCTTTGTGGATCAACCGGCCCTGGTGGTGCGCGCCACGGAACGCAACGAGCGCGGCAGCGATGGCCGCGCGATCGACGTCGCGCTGCTGACGGCGCGCCTTTCGGCGCACGAGGTGCGCGGCAAAGCCGTGTTGGTGCACACCGGTTGGGATGCGCACTGGGGCACCGACGCGTACTTCGAAGGGCACCCGTATCTCACCGAACAGGCGGCGATCTGGTTACGCGACGCTGGCGCGGTATTGGTCGGTATCGATTCGATGAATATCGACAACACCGATCGCGGTACGCGTCCGGTTCACACGGTGTTGTTGCGCGAAGAAATTCTGATCGCTGAACATCTGTGCAATTTGCAACAGCTGCCTGATGCCGGTTTGACCTTCACGGCGGTACCGCCGAAGCTGGTCGGCGTGGGGACGTTCCCCGTGCGCGCATTCGCGAAGGTTTCTTAGGTGTCGCGAGCACTCGCGGACACGATCGCGTAGGCGTCACGCAGCACCTGCGCGGAACGCTCGAGCCGCTCGCGTTCCACCGGCAGCATGTCGGGCTCCAGCACCAACTCGGCGCCACCACTTCCCACAATGGTCGGCATCGAGAGCGCGACGTCGTGTAGCCCCGATGCGCCCTCCTGCCAGCGTGATACGGTGAGTACGCGGCGCTCACCGCGGAGAATCGTGCGCAGCAACGTGGCCGTCACCAAGCCGATCGCGTGATTCGTGGCGCCCTTCCGCTTGATGATCTCGTACGCGGCCGTGCGCACCTCATCGGCCATGGGCGTCTCGCGGTCGGCGCGCCATCCGGGCCACTGCGCCAACGGTACGCCGCCGATCTGCACACTCGACCACAGCACCACCTCGGAATCGCCGTGTTCCCCGACCACCTGCGCATGCACTGAGCGCGGATCGAGATCGAGTTCGCGTCCCAAGGCTTCGCGCAGTCGCGCGGTATCGAGCATGGTGCCCGTACCCATCACACGCGCCGGCGGCAGCCCGGAGGCCTCGAGGACCACGCGCGTGAGGACGTCCACCGGATTCGTGACCACGACGATCACGCCCCGCGCCCCCGCGAGCTGCGCGCCGAGCTCTCGCGCGACGCGTGCGTTGTCGCGGAGGAGTGCGAGTCGGGATTCGTCCGGCTTGCCGTTGCGTCCCGCCGCGATCACGATCGCATCGGCATCGATCATTTCTTCGATCGATGCCGTGCGCACCGAAGCCGAGGGATAAAAGGAACTCCCCTGCGACAGATCCATCGCCTCGCCCTCGGCGACGTCGGCGCGTACATCGTGGAGGAGGAGCTCGTCGGCCACACCGAGTTGCAGCGTGGAAATGGCGACACTCGATCCTACCCAGCCGGTACCGATGGTAGCGACCCGTCGAGCCATGGATGTCTCAGTGAAAAGGGTGGTGCAGCGTTTGCTTACTGCGCGCCGAGCAAAAACTGGCGAAGTGGTACCAGGGCCGCGTCGGGCGACTCTTCGAACGGGAGGTGGCCCACGTTGGGCAGCGGGACGAGGGTCGCGTGCGGCAGCGCCTTCAGGTAATCGGCGGCGTTGCTGAACGGGATCATGGCGTCCTGCCGCCCCCACAAGAGCAATGTTGGTGCCTGAATTTGTTGAAGCAGCGGCACGGGATCGATGAGGACCGTCTGGCGCATGCGCTGCAGCATGGCATCGCGTGCTCCCGGGGCGAGCATCAGATCGTAATAGCGATTGGCCAGACTGTCCGTCATGGTGCGCGTGTCCGCATAGGCCGGTTCGAGACTCATACGGAGCATCGCCTTCGGTAGCACGTAACGCATGAGCGAGAGCGACGCCGGCACGTCGGCTGCCGTGCCGTACTCGAAGCCTGGACTTGCGAACCCATCGGGCGAGATCAGCACCAACTTGTCGACGCGTTCCGGATAGCGCGCCGCAAAGGTCCACGCGATGCGACCACCCATGGAATTCCCAATCAACGTGGCGCGGCGAACACCCAAAGTGTCCATCAGCGCGGCCAGCAGTTGCATGCTGCGCATGTCGGCATAGTCACCGGTAGGGTCGGGGGCACTGAGGCCGCTGCCGGGCAAATCGAACCGAATCACGCGAAAGGTGCTGTCGAGTGCGCGCGCCCACGGCTCCCAGGTGTGCAGGCTTGAGCCGAAGCCATGCAGTAGGATGAGCGCCGGTGCGGTACGCGGGCCGGAATCGCGCACGTGCAGCGAAACGCCTTCAACCATGCGGAGATCGTTCGGCGCCGCGAGATAGCGGGCGCGTAGCGTGCTCTGATCAGCATCGGGTGTCCACAGCGCGCCACCAGCGACCACGAGGGCAATCGCGGCAATACGACGTTTCTTCATGCGGCGGAACTTAGTCCACGCGCCACACGCGATTCCACCCGTCGGCGAAGGCGTAGCATCCGCATCGCGCGACCCATCGCGCCGCGACGTGCTGGCGCCGCTCGCGGCAGGCCCCG
>JBBQAK010000424.1:0-3405 GCA_038316215.1 Gemmatimonadales bacterium
GGACGGCTCGACGCACGCGGTGCAGCGCTGCGCATTCGTGGTGCGCTCGTTGTCGCTTCACTCGGAAACTCGGACGTGGAGCTCGGTGATCGCACCGTTGTGCGATACGATCGGTGCGCGGTGCAGATGGCGATGGCAACCGTCGCGGTAGCGCGCGCGCAGCCGTTCTCGCTCTGGTATTCCCCGTTGAATTGACCGCGACACGGTCAGAACGCCCGACTACGGAAAACCGGAGAACGGGCCGACACTGTCACGGTGTGGGCAGTCGTACCGGCTGTCCCCCCTGCGGGGGGCGTTACCTCGTGAGGGGACGGTCGTTTGAAGGGAGACGTGCCGGGTGTAGGCAGGTCAATCTGTCCCCTCGGTGCCCTCAGTGCCGAACGGCAGCGTGCAAACCACCAGTACAACCCCAACAGCCATGGCGCTCTTCGGCCGAAAGAAAATCACCGTCGGACTCGATGTCGGTTCAGGTCTCGTGAAAGCCGTGGTCATCGACCATAGCGGACCCGCGCCCGAACTGGTCAAGGTCGTCATCACTCCGCTCAACGACACGGCGATCGTTGAAGGCGAAGTGATGGATCACGGCATCGTTGCCGATGCGATCCGCCAGACGCTCGAAGCGACTGGCGTGAAGACGAAGAGCCTCGTGGCGGCCGTCGGCGGACGCGACGTGATCGTCAAGAAGATCTCGATCGAGCGGGTAAAGGAAGCACAAGCGCGTGAACTGATGCGGTGGGAAGCCGAACAGCACGTGCCGTTCGACATGGACTCGGTCGAACTCGACTTCCAGGTCCTCGATCCGGACGGCGACGGACTTGACATGAGCGTCCTGCTGGTGGCCGCGAAGCGGGATCTGGTGGAAGCGAAACGACATCTGCTCGTGGACGCGGGGTTCCCGCCCTCGGTGATCGATGTCGATGCGTTCGCGCTGCACAACGCGTTCGAAGCGAACCATCCGGATGCGATGCATGGGACGGTGGCCCTGCTCAACATCGGGAACGAGCAGACGAACTTGAACATCCTCGATGAAGGGGTGCCCATCCTGACGCGCGATCTTGGCGTCGGGACGCGCCGCTTCCGCGAAGACGTCCAGCGTGAACATGGCATCAGCGGCGACGAGGCCGAGGACATGCTGCGCGGCTTCGATCGCTCGGCGTTGCTCGACGGTACGATCGCGCTGCGTGGTGAAGAGCTCGCGGTCGGTCTCGAGCGCGCGGCGACGTTCCTCGCCTCCTCGTCGCGCAACTTCGGTCAGATCCGCGCGGTGTATGCGTGCGGCGGCGGATCGCGCGTGCCGGGCCTGCTGGCCTGGATGTCCGATCGCCTTCGCATTCCGGTCCAATCTGCCAACGCACTCGCCCGGATCACCGTGCGGGAAGGCGCGCTGGAATTCTTGTCCACCGATGAAGTCGCACCGCTGCTGATGTTGCCGGTGGGACTCGCGCTGCGCGCAGCGGCCTGAGGAATCCAACCATGATGCTTCAGATCAACCTCCTCCCCGGCTCAAAGAAGTCGTCGCGCGGTGCCGGCAGCCTTGCCGGATCGATCAGCTCCCTCGGTGCGTCTGTTCGCGATCCGTGGCTGGTCGGAGCGGCTGGTGCCGTCGTCGTCGCCTTCGCGACGGTCGGTCTGCTCTTTACGGCGCAGAACGCGCGTGCCGGCGAAGTGACCGACAATCTCGATCGTGCGGTTCGCGATTCGACGCGGTACTCCAAGGTGCTTGACGCGCGCCGCAAGCTGACCGCCGAGCGAGACTCGGTGCAGCGCCAGTTGCAGATAATTCGCACGATCGACGAGAATCGCTACAACTGGGCGCACATTCTCGATGAGATCAGCCGTGCGCTGCCCGCCTACACGTGGCTGACGACGCTCGAGCAGACGAGCAAGGCGCCGTTGCCCCCCGGCGTCGATACGCTGGCCGGTGCGGCCAAGACCGTGCCGGCCACGGCCGCCGCGAAGGCCAAGCAGGCCGCCGCCGTGCCGGACACCATCGACGTCCATCCGCCACTCACGTTCCGCGTCGTCGGACAGACGGTCGATATCCAGGCGCTCACGATGTTCATGCGGCAGATGGAGAGCTCGCCATTCATCCAACGCGTCTCGCTGAGTAAGTCGGAAATCGTCATCGTCGAAGGCAAGGATGTAACACAGTTCGAGTTGACGGCGGAGTACGAAGTACCGCCTCCGGGTGTGGTGCGAACCTCGCCCCTCGTCGTTCCCGTGCGCTGACCAGAGACTACTATGGCACTGCTCCCTCAGACCCAGCGTGATCAGGTCAAGCTCCTGATCGGCTTCGCGGCCCTCGCCCTCGCGGCGGCGTACTACATCTATCCGTATGCCGCCCGCGAAGAGCAACTCGCGTCCGACATTGTTCGCGTAGCGGAACTCGACGACGCCAATCAGCGCGCCGCCCGTGAGTTCGCGTCGGGTAGCATCGAGAACCTTCGTGTCCAGGCGGCTGAGAATCGCTCCGCCCTGCTCGTCATGCGGCGACTCGTGCCCACCGGCAACGAAGTGCCGGCGCTCCTCGAAGAAGTGAGCACGGCGGCCCGTCGCTCCGGACTTGATGTCGGCGGCGTGACGCCCGAGCCGGTCATTCTCGGCGAACGCTTCGATACCTACCGCTACACCATCACCATCATCGGTGGATACCACCAGTTCGGCGAGTTCCTCGCCAACGTCGGTTCACTCGCCCGCATCGTGGCGCCGGTGAACTTCTCGATCGTCGCCGGCTCGGGCGCCAACGCGCCGCGCAATGCGATCAAGACGTCGGAGAAGGGCGCGCTTGCCTCCACGATCATGCTGCAGACGTACGTCGAGAAGACGACGCCGGCCAAGCCCGCCGCCAAGGAGCGTTCGTCATGAAGCGCCTCACTATTGTCGTCGCTACACTCGCACTCAGTGCCACGGCCCTGACCGTCGGTGCGCAGGAGCCGGTTCGTCCCACGCAAGCCCGCACCGTTTCCGAGGAATCTGCTGGAACGGTCGGCCCGAGTGCGAGCCCGAAAAAAACGGGTGGCATGCCCACCGAAATCACACTGCAGCGCGAGACGTTCGCGTACAGCGGTGGCGGGCGCCGCGATCCGTACAAGTCGCTCATGAGCAGCAGCGATGTGCGTCCGTTGCTCAGCGATCTGCGCCTCACGGCCGTCGCGTTTGACCCGGTCGGAGACGGCAGCAACTCCGTCGCCATTCTGCGCGACTCGTATTCGAAGCAGCAGTACCGTGTGCGCGTCGGGCAGCAGCTGGGACGGCTGCGCGTTGCCGCCATCCGGCAGAAGGCCGTGCAGTTCACCATCGAAGAATTCGGATTCAACCGGCAGGAAACGCTGCCACTCAGCAGCGACACGACGAAAGTGAGGAACCCATGATGGGACCGACGACCGTTGCAGTGATCTCCGCGCT
>JBBQAK010000318.1:0-4730 GCA_038316215.1 Gemmatimonadales bacterium
GTCTCCGGTGTTCATGATCCCTATGACATGGCTCCCGGATCGCAAAATGGCGTTTGTTTGACGTTGGGAAGTGGAGTGGGGCGCTCACCGTGATGGTGTGCGCCCCTTTCGTTTTTATTGGGAACTGCCAACTGCTTCGGAGGCAGGGAGGAGGGTGTCAGGGTGAAGGGGGCAGGATTACGACGTGCAGTGGCTGCTTCCCCCTTCCCGATACCCTCCTTCCTGCTACCTAGGCTTTTGGCAGTTTCAGATTGTCCTCTACACGCTCCGAACCAGCCCACCCCGCATCTCACTCGCCGACAGCACTACCGCATCGCCGAGCGCCGTTCGCCGGCCGGTCAAGTCACTCAAGTCGCTGCCGTGATACGCCTCCTCGCCGTGTTCGGCGAGATCGATGCCCTGCACTTCCGCGTCCACGCGAACGCGCAGCGGCATCACGAGCTTGAGGGCGGACAAAATGCCGAAGCTGGCCGTGCTGGCGAAGGCGATCGTGGCCACGACGGCGAGCACTTGAATGCCCACCAGCGACGGGTTGCCGCGCAGCAACCCATCGGCGCCCATCGGGTTTACCTCCTTCGAGGCAAAGACGCCCGTCAGCACCGCGCCCATGATGCCAGCCACGCCGTGGCAGGCGAACACGTCAAGCGTATCGTCGAGCGATGTTTTCGCGCGATAGTGCAGCACGAAGAACGACACGGGCGCCGCGAGAACGCCGATCGCCAGCGCCGAAATCGGCGTCACGAACCCCGCGGCGGGAGTGATCGCCACCAGGCCCACGACGGCACCGGTGGCCGCGCCGACGGCCGTGGCGCGACCGCCCTTGTACATCTCGAGCAGGATCCACGTCAGCAGACTCGCTGCGGCAGCCGCGTGCGTGGTCACCAGCGCGTTGGCGGCAATGCCATCGGCCGCGAGCGCGGAACCGGCGTTGAAGCCGAACCAGCCAAACCACAGTAGGCCCGCGCCCAGCAGCGCAAACGGCACGTTGTGCGGCACCATCGGGATCCGCTTGAAATCGCGTCGTGGCCCAAGCACCTTCGCCAGCACCAGCGCGGTGATGCCGGCGCTGATGTGCACCACCGTACCACCGGCGAAGTCGAGCGCGCCCAGCGTGCGCAGCCAGCCGCCGTCGCCCCAGACCCAATGCGCCAGCGGATCATAGACCAGTGTGGTCCAGATCAGGCCGAACGTGAGATACGCCACAAAGCGCATGCGATCGATGATGGCGCCCGAAAAGAGCGCGACCGTGATACCCGCGAACATCGCCTGAAACGCGGCAAAGAGGAGGTGCGGCAGCGCGGCCGCGTACATGGGATTCGGCGTGGCGGTGACCCCTTGAAAGCCGAGGAAGCTCAGTCCGCCGATCCAGTTCGAGCCGGGACCAAATGCGAGACTATACCCGACGAGCACCCATTGCACCGTCACGATCGCCAGCGCACCAAGACTCATCAGCATCGTATTGAGTGCGCTCTTGCTGCGAACGAGTCCGCCGTAGAAGAAGGCAAGCCCGGGCACCATCAGCAGCACGAGGGCCGTCGAGATCAACACCCATGCGGTGTCGCCCGAGGAGATCGTTGGCGCCTGCATCAGTAGTCATCCTTGTTCGGAATCCGCATTTCGTGCTGTGTCTGACGCATGACCTCGTCCGCGTTCACGGCCGTAAGCGCGTGATTGTCGCGCTCACCGGTGCGGATGCGCACGGTGCGATCGAGCGGCAGCACGAAGATCTTGCCGTCGCCGACATCGCCGGTGCGTGCGCCGTCGCAGATTGCGTCGATGGCGCGCTCAACGAACTCCTCCGAGCAGGCCATTTCGATACGGACCTTCTCGTGGAACTCGAGTACCACCGATTCACCGCGATACTGTTGGACCACGTCCCGCTCCCCACCATGCCCGCTCACGCGGGATAGCGTCATGCCGGTCACACCGACCTGAAAGAGCGCACGTTTCACATCCGCCAGCTTCTCCGGGCGGATGATGGCGACGATAAGCTTCATATTGGTTAGGACGAAGGGCGGCCGGTCGCAGTACGATCCCCGAGATTACGCGCATTCCGCGGGGGAGCGTTTCCGATCTCGCCCTATTTTACCCACGGGCACGCCAGCGCGCTGGCCTTCGCCGTTGTCCCGCCGTTGTCCCGCCGTTGTCCCGCCGTTATCCGAAACCCGAGAAACGCCATGTCCACACTCGGCACGATCGCCATCCTCGTCGGCCCCGACTACGAAGACCTCGAGGTCTGGTATCCCAAGCTCCGTCTGGAAGAGGCGGGCTACCACACGCCGCTGATCGGCAACGGGGAGGCGACCTATTCGGGCAAATGGGGCTATCCCGCCACGATGGACGGTCAGGTCGCTGACCTCGATCCGACCACGTTGCGCGGCATTGTCGCACCCGGCGGATGGGCGCCCGATAAGCTTCGACGCGATCCGTCCGTGCTCTCGCTGGTGCGGTGCGTCTATGAGCAGGGGGGCGTCGTCGGCACCATCTGCCACGGCCCCTGGATCCTCATTTCGGCCGGCATTGTACGCGGCAAACGTCTGACATCGTCGCTGGGCATTCGGGATGACCTCACCAACGCCGGCGCGCTCTGGGTGGATGAGCCCGCGGTCGTTGACGGGACCATCGTCAGCGCGCGCGTGCCGAAGGACCTGCCGGCGTTTACGCGGGCGATGCTGAGCGTACTTGGCGAGACGCGCTAGGCGGAACGCGCCACCGCTTCCCGACGAGCGAGCAGCGGTACGAGCGCTGCTTTCGGCTCAAGAATGTCGGCCAAGGTTTTCCCGTCGAGGACCGCGAGAAACGCGTTGAGCGCATCGTTCAAGGTCCCAGCCAGTCGACACACCGACGAGATCGGACAGCTGTTGTGCTCGGGATCGAAGCACTCCACGAGCGCGAGATTCTCCTCCGTTTGCCGTACCAGCACGCCGAGCGGAATCTCGACGGCGGGCTTTCCCAATTTCACACCGCCGTGTCGACCGCGGACCGTCTCGACGTAGCCAAGCTCGGCGAGTCGGTGGACGATTTTCACGAGATGCTCGTACGACATATTCATGCGTTGGGCAATCTCGTTCACGGTGATGCAGCGCTCAGGCTCAAGGCCCAGCAGCAGCAGGCATCGTAACGCATTGTCGGTGAATCGTGTGAGTCGCATACAGGGAATCTGACGCAGGTGTGGGACGAGGCTGTCGGGGATTCCCTTCAACAACGGAGGGGCTTCTCCGACTTCATACTTGTATATCCGATCCGAGATTAGTGATCAGCGGCACGTCGGCCACCGCAGGCCGTGCGCCGCGCTCATCTCTCCCTCTCTCGGGGTTCCATTATGTCTCTCTCTCGCCGCACGGGTTGGTTCGTGGCGACAGCATCCGTCGCCGCCACCATGGTGTACGGTTTTGCGTGCGCGCCGACCAATCGCCCGGCAGGGGCTGTCGGTAACGCCGACGCCGCCAGCAAGGTCTACGTTGCGCCCGGCCAGCATGACGAATTCTACGCGTTCATGTCCGGAGGCTTCAACGGACAGATCGGCGTGTACGGTTTGCCGTCGGGCCGCCTGCTCAAGATCGTCCCGGTCTTCTCGCAGTTCGCCGAAAACGGCTGGGGCTATTCGGAAGAGACCAAGCCGATGCTGGAGACCACCTTCGGCAACATCCCGTGGGATGATCTCCACCACACGGCGCTCTCCCAGACGCAGGGCGAAGATGATGGTCGTTGGCTCTTCGTCAACGCGAACAACACGCCACGCGTGGCACGTGTCGACCTGAACACCTTCGAAGCGTCGGAGATCCTGCAGATCCCGAACTCGGCGGGTAACCACGGATCACCGTTCGTGACGTCGAACAGCGAGTACGTGATCGCTTCCACGCGATTCTCCGTCCCGATTCCGCAGGCCGATATCCCGATCAGCGACTTCAAGAAGTCATTCAAGGGGACGATCAGTTTCATCAGCGCGAATGAACCCGGCAAGATGGATGTCGCGTTCCAACTGGTGGTGCCGGGCTACGACTACGACCTGGCGCGCGCCGGCAAGGGCCCGTCGAAGGACTGGGTGTTCCTGACGTCGTACAACACGGAGCAGGCGTACGAAAAACTCGAGATCAACGCCTCGAAGAACGACAAGGATTTCATCGCCGCGATCAACTGGAAGAACCTCGAAACATGTACGAAGAACGGCAAGGCCGAGAACCGGGCGGTCGAGTATGCACACAACGTGATGGACGAGTTCTCCCGCGTGGCTCGCTCGGAAATAAAAAGGAGCGTGAAGATGCTCACGCCGGAGACGTGCCCCAACTCGATCTACTTTCTGCCTACGCCGAAGTCGCCGCATGGCGCCGACGTCGACCCCACGGGCGAGTACATCGTGGCCGGTGGCAAGCTCGCCACCGTGATCCCGGTACACTCGTTCACGAAGCTCCAACAGGCGATCAAGGATAAGGCGTTCGAGACCGTCATCAACGGCATCCCCGTGTTGAAGTACGAGGCGGTCCTCGCCGGTGAAGTGAAAGACCCGGGACTCGGTCCGCTGCACACGGAGTTCGACGGCAAGGGCTACGCCTATACCTCGATCTTCATCTCATCGGAGATTGTGAAGTGGAAGCTCGGTACGTGGGAAGTCGTGGATCGCACGCCCACGTTCTATTCAGTAGGGCACCTCATGATTCCCGGTGGCGCAACCACGAAGCCGTCAGGCAAGTACGCGGTCGCGTTGAATAAGATCACGAAAGACCGCTATC
>JBBQAK010000483.1:0-1579 GCA_038316215.1 Gemmatimonadales bacterium
TTCCTCCCGCCCATCGCGCGGGAGACGGATGATATGGCGACGCCCCAACAGTGTCCGGATGACCTCGTGACACTACGGTAGCGTGACGTGGCGGCGGGTTCCTCCAGCCCCCCGAAAGGACCGCACGCCTGACGCGGCGGCGATCGATCCGTCGAGATGAGGGTATTTCCCCCTTGACGGCTACTATATTACCACATAGTTATGTAGTAAGACTTTCGCAGAGCTTATGACACGATCCGTTCCGTTTCCCCGATGGATGTCACTCGGCGCCGTGCTGGTACTCGGTGCCGCGCCCGTGGCGGCTCAGCTCCCGGTGGCCGGTCAATCCGGTCCTCGACCGACGCTCCAGCTCGGTGGTGCCCTTGATCGAGCCGATGGCGCCGCGTACAGCAATCGGGCCCAGGGCGCCCTGGCCGACGCGCAGCGTGCCCAGGCACTCCTGCCGCTCAAGGGCATCCTCCCGTCCGTTCGCTTCGACGCCGGATACATGCGCACCACCGACCCGATCGGCGCCTTCGGCACGACGCTGCGACAGCGCACCATCACCCAGCAGGATTTTGACCCGGCCCGCCTCAACTTTCCAGCCGTCGCCAGGAACTACACGGGGGCGATGGTGCTGGAACAGCCGCTGTTCAACGCCGATGCGTTCGTCGGCCGACGCGCCGCCGGGCATGCCGGCGATGCAGCGCAAGCCAACGCGGATTGGGCCGCGGCCGGTACGCGCGTCGAGGTGATTCGCGCCTATTACGGCGCCGTCCTCGCGACGGAAAAGATCGAAATGCTGGCGACGGCCGTTCGCGCGGCGCGGGAGCACGTACGGCAGGCGGAGTCGATGGCGAAGAATGGCATGGTCACGCCGTCGGATGCGCTGCTCGCATCGGTCAAGGCGGGAGAGGTCGAGACGCAGCTGCTCGAGGCCGAAGGCGACGCGACGAATGCGCGGCTCGGTCTGGCCACGCTGCTCGGTACACCGGCCGATACGACGTGGGCGTTGCCGACCGGCCTGCCGGCGAGCGAGGCCCTGCGAAACGCCGCACGGGCGGCGCTCGAAGCGACCGCGCGCGACGGGCGTGCCGACGTCGACGCGGCGCGCGCCGGCGCAGAGGCCGCAGAGGCCGACGCGCGGCGCGCCCGCTCGCTCTACCTCCCACGGCTGAACGGGTTCGCGCGCTACGACTGGAACTCGGCGCTGCGCCCATTTGGGGACGACAACAACTGGACGGTCGGCGTGATGGCGTCGTGGACCCCATTCGCCGGCGCGTCGGAGATCGCGGACGTACGCACAACGGCGAGCCGCCAAGTGGCGGCGGACGCGATGCGAGACGGTGCCGAAGCCAAGGCGAAGCTCGACGCGCAGCAGAGCGCGACGACGCTCCGCGTGGCGCTGGCTCGGCTCGACATCGCCGAGCGTAGTGTGCAGCAGGGCATCGATGCGCACCGGATCGTTGGACGGCGGTATGCGGGTGGCCTGGCGCCTGTCGTCGAGCTGCTCGATGCCGCGGCGATCGAGACTGCGACCCGGCTGGCGCTCGCCGGGGCGCGCTATGCCCTGTTGACGGCGACCGCCGAGCGGCGCCGG
>JBBQAK010000412.1:0-3608 GCA_038316215.1 Gemmatimonadales bacterium
GAAAAGACATGCCCGAAAGCTATGAGGCACGTTAGCGTTCGGCATGCCCTCTCCACGCACGCAGCAGGCCATTGCTCGGCTCGCCGACCTCACGCCTCGGCAGATCGTCGCGGAACTCGATCGCTACATCGTTGGTCAGGCCGACGCCAAGAAGTCGGTGGCCATTGCGCTGCGCAATCGCTGGCGTCGTCAACGGGCCCCGGAAGCGATCCGCGAGGAGATCTCCCCAAATAACATCATTCTCATCGGTCCCACCGGTGTCGGGAAGACGGAGATCGCACGACGCCTGGCCAAGCTGTCCGGCGCGCCATTCACCAAGGTGGAGGCGTCGAAGTTCACTGAGGTGGGCTACGTGGGACGCGATGTCGAATCGATGGTGCGCGATCTCGTGGAAAGTGCGATCGACATGGTGCGCACCGAGCGCGAGGCGGAGGTGGAAGATCTCGCCAATGAAAAGGTCGATGAGCGGCTGTTGGATCTGCTGTTACCCGTCCCACCGCTCGCCACCGGCGACACGCCCGAGGTGAAGGCCGAGCATGACGCGGCGATGGAGCGCCACAAACGCACCCGCGACAAGCTGCGGTTGCTGTTGCTGGACGGGCAACTCGACGGCCGCGACGTCGAACTCGAGGTCACACAGTCGGGCCCCGGGATGCCCGGCATGATGACACCCGGCGGCAACGAGGGCATGGAGAGCGTGGCCGAATGGTTCCGCGACATGATGCCGAAAAAGAAGAAGCGGCGCACCGTGAAGGTGACGGAGGCACGTCGTCTGCTGCTCGACGAAGAGCTTGAGAAATTGATCAATCTCGACGACATCACCGAAGACGCGCTCGAACGCACCGAAACGATGGGCATCATCTTTCTCGACGAGATCGACAAGATCGCCGGCGAGCGAGGGCAGGGTGGGGGCCCCGACGTGTCACGTGAAGGTGTGCAGCGCGATCTGCTTCCGATCGTGGAAGGGTCGAACGTGCAAACGAAGTACGGGACCGTCAAAACCGATCACGTGCTGTTCATTGCTGCCGGTGCATTCCACGTGTCGAAGCCCAGCGATCTGATCCCGGAGTTGCAGGGGCGCTTTCCCATTCGCGTCGAGCTCAAGCCGCTCACCGAGCAGGACTTCGTGCGCATCATGACGGAGCCCGAGAACGCACTCACGAAGCAGTACGCGGCGCTGGTGGAAGCCGAAGGGGCGTCGTTGGAGTTCAAGGATGACGGCATCGCCGAACTGGCGCGCGTGGCCACGCGGGTGAACGAGCGCATGGAAAACATCGGTGCGCGTCGGTTGCACACCGTGATGACAACGCTGCTTGAGGACGTGCTCTTCGACTTGCCGGATCGCGGGAAAGACGCCGTGATCGTGGATGCCGAGATGGTGCGAGATCGGCTGAAGGCGATCAGCGAGGACGAGGATTTGCGGAAGTACATTTTGTAGCGTCTCCCCATGCGGATCCTACGGTTTCAGCACGCCGCGGGGGCCCGCCGTAGTATGACGAGAACGACCGCCTGCCTCCGCTTCCCTTGTCGTCGCTGCCCATGCCCTTGTCGATCTCCCTGCGTGCCAGCCGTCGTACGGCGCGGGTCGTCCTCGTCACCGCGACTTTGCTGCTCCCGCATCGCGGTACGGCGCAATCGACACCAGTCGCGCCGCCGCGCCGGCGGAGCGTGGTGGCCGCGGGTCGTACCTCGCAGCAGCCACGCCGTGAAGTTCAGGCCGTACGGACCGGTGGACCCATCAAAATTGATGGCGTGCTCGATGAGCGCGTGTGGATGTCGGCCACGCCAGCCGCCGACTTCGTGCAGAGCGAACCGCTCACCGGACAGCCCGCCACCGAGGCGACCGAGGTGTGGGTCGCGTTCGATGACGACAACCTGTACGTGGCGGCAAACATGCACGATTCACATCCCAAGGCACTGCTGGTGACCGACATCAAGAAAGACTTCAAGGAGGATGATCAGGACGACTTCGAGCTGCTGCTCGATACGTTTGGCGATCGACGCAACGGCTACGTGTTCAGCACGAACGTGGAAGGCGCACGGCACGACCGGCAGGTAGCCCTTGAAGGCCGCGAGGTGAATCAGAGCTGGGACGCGGTCTGGGAAGTGCGCACGCATCGATACGAGGGCGGCTGGACAGCGGAGATGCGCATCCCTTTTCGCGCCCTGCGTTTCAATAAGTCAGGCGCGACGCAATGGGGCATCAATTTCTCGCGTCATGTGCGACGCAAGAATGAAGTCGATTTCTGGTCGCCGGTCCCGCGCGCGTTCAACCTGAATCGCATCTCACTGGCGGGGAATCTCGCCGGTCTTCAGACTGGAAAAGCGGGACGCGATCTCCGCGTCAAGCCGTTCGTTGTCGGCAATACCGTGCGAGACCTCGGGACGACGGCGCGGCCGCGACCGACGTTCGCCAGGCACGCGGAGATCGGCGCGGACCTCAAGGCCGCACTCACCGCAGGCATCACGCTCGATCTCACGGTGAATCCGGATTTCGGGCAGGCGGAGGCCGACGAGCAGCAGGTCAATCTCACGCAGTTCTCCCAGTTCTTTCCGGAGAAGCGAGACTTCTTCCTCGAAAATTCAGGTGTGTTCTACGTGGGCGACGCGGCACGGAACAACCGCGTAAATCCCACGCCGACGCCGGATGAAGACAATCTCCTCTTTTTCTCGCGACGGATCGGACTCAGTGCAGCAGGATTGCAGATCCCGATCGACGGCGGTGTGCGACTCACGGGAAAACTCACCGAGGGGACACGGGTCGGTCTGCTCTCCATCTCCGAGCGTGGTGACCAATTGAACGCGCGCGCCAACTCGAGTGTCATGCGCTTGAGGCAGAACTTGGGGAGCTCCGGGAGCGATATCGGCGTGTTCGTCATGCAGCGGGCGAACCTTGGCGGTGCCGATACTGGCGTCCTCAATCGGCGCGGCGACTACGTCAACCGCGTCTACGGCGTCGACAACAACATGCGACTCTTCGGCAATCTCGACTGGAATTCGTACGTCGTGAAGTCCGAAACGCCGGGGATCAGCAAGGGCGACTATGCGTGGCGCAGTACGCTGAATCGCGAAGGGAATTTTCTGCACGTGAAGGGCGGCGTCATGCAGCTTGGCTCAGGATTTCAGAACGATCTGGGATTCTACCGCCGTACGGACATGCGAAAGTATCTGCTGGATACCGGAATTCGCCCTCGCTCGACATGGCTGCGTGCGCACGGAATTCGCGAGCTGCACCCGCACGTCACCTGGGACTACCAGGAGGACCTGCAGGGACGCGTGGTGAGCAAGAAGCTCCATTCGGGCCAGTCGTGGTTTTTCAACAACGGCGCCGTGTTCGAAGTCGCGGTCAACCCGACGTTCAATCGACTCGACGCCCCGTTCCGCCCTAACCGAAAGATGCAAGCACCACTGGCGGCCGGTGGCTACGCGTGGAATGAATGGTCGCTGTACGGCATCACCGATCAGAGCCGCGCCGTGTCTGCCAACGTTCGCTATCTGTTTGGCGGTCTGTACAACGGCACGCAGCGCACCATCAACGGATCGATGACGTTGCGCGCGAACTACAAGCTGCGCGCGACACTCGGCGTGCAGCGCACGGCGGCCACACT
>JBBQAK010000416.1:0-3508 GCA_038316215.1 Gemmatimonadales bacterium
GGGGATTGTGCGTGACGACCACATCAAATTCCAGCGCGCCGCTTGGGCGCACCAGCCACAGCCCGGGCTCCAGTTCTTGGTGGGAGGCGCCGTCGGCACTCAGTCGATCGAGGAATGCCTCGATATCTTCTCGCGTGACCATGTTCGATTCCTTGAGGTTCGGATATCGGTCCATACGGCGGCGCCCGCCAGTTCGTTTCGTCGGGTGTGCCGAATTGTACCGCCAAAGTATGTCCGTCGCATCAACCAAACGGCAGACATGACGCAAAAGCGTCAGGGGCAGCGACCGCGATACAGCGTGGCGCCGCGCCCTTCGTTCACCAGCATCAGCCTTCCGTCGGGAAGCCAGCTGACGCCCTCAGCATTCCGTTCACCGATGGGAACGGCGCAGCGGGCTACCTGGGTTCCTGGGCGGCCGGTTGCAGGGTCGGCGTCGAATACATACACCGAGCCGTACGTCAGGATCGCCAGCTGGCGGCGGCCGCTTGGCATCACGGCCGAGAGTGACGCGTCGGTCACCCAATCTCGTGAGACGGACGTACCGGGGACAATCGGCAGTGAGTCCACCAGTTCGGCCGTGGCGATGGCATTGGTGGTCCACGCGCCGGCTGATAGGCGATAGAGCAGCGACTGCCGCAATCGTCCGGTGGTGTCGGGAGTTGGGCGCTTGGTGGCGAACCATACGCTGGTATCGGGAGCGACCCACATCGCTTCCACGTCGCGCGCGCCCCCCTGATATGCGATGCTCACCGACACGGCCGATGCGGTCATGGTGACGCTGGTCGTCGGTTCAGGAACGCGCCACACGCGCACGTTGGCGCGCACGGAAAAGTTGTCGCCCACGTCGCCGATGTAGAGACAGGCTCCGCTCGCGCACGGGCCGATGGCGATGGCTTCCCAATCAGTGTTCTCGGCATCACGCACGCGGACCGTTCCGCGCGAATTGCCTGACGAATCGTACGCGAAGAGCATCGCCGCGTTACCGCTATCGTTCTGCGACCAGAAAACGCCCGGTTCACTTGTGCTCGCCACGGCGCCGGACGCTTCCTTGAGTCGCGCATCACCGAACGTTCCGGTGCGCATGAGTTCGCGGACCGGCGGCTCGCCGGGCACCATCCAGCTGTCCCGCTTCGCCTTTTTCACTGTGTTCGTCTTGCCGTCGGCACACGCACTCGACAGCATGAATAGCAGCAGCAGCGGCCGTACCACGCGAATCCGCATGTGCGCGCGCTCAGGCACCGGCGCGCTTGATCTCGTACAATCGTTCTTTCGCCAGTCGACGACCGGTCGGCGTGGCGGCGAGGCCGCCGCCCGCCGTCTCGCGATAGCGCACGTCCATATTGGCGCCGATCTCACCCATCGTGTCGATGACTTCGTCGGCCGGGATCGCGAACTCAATGCCGGCCATCGCCATCTCGATGGCGGCCATCGCAATCGCCGCACCGGTGGCATTGCGAAACACGCAGGGGAGCTCGACGAGGCCGCCGAGCGGGTCGCAGACCAGACCAAGCGTCCCTTGCTGCGCGAGCGCCGTAGCGTGTCCAACCTGACGGGGGGACCCACCCAGCATCTCCACGGCTGCCCCAGCAGCCATACCGGCCGCCGCGCCGGTTTCGGCCTGACAGCCACCCTCGGCGCCGGACAGCGAGGCACGCTCCGCCACAACGGCGCCGATCAGCCCGGCGGTCGCCAAGGCGTCGATGACGCGCTCATCATCAATGCCGCGCGCCTTCGCGATGCCGGTGAGCACCGCCGGAAGCACGCCGGCACCACCAGCGGTTGGCGCGGCGACGATCACCCCCATCGCCGCGTTTACTTCCTGCACGGCGATGGCGCGCGCCAGCACATCACGGAACGGCGTGTTGGCGAGCGGACCATCGGGCCCCGTGCGTAGCTTGGCAGCGTCACCGCCCACCAGTCCCGACGACGACTTGAGATCACCGATCATGCCACGATCGACGGCCTCACGCATCACGACCAGCGCGCGCCGCAACGCATCACGAATACTCTCGACAGTACGCCCCTGGTCCTTCGCCTCCACCTCGAGCGCGACCTGCGAGAGGGTCACACCGCGCGCTTCCGCGTCGCGAATGGCATCAGCCAGCGCTTTGTACATCAGGCACTCACCTTGTCGAGACGAAACGCCCACTTCACCCACGTGAGCGCACGGATGGCATCACGCACCGACTCGTCGGGCTGATCATCCACTTCAATGACCATGAACGCGTCGCCGCCGCGTTCCTTCCGCGAGAGCTTGAGCGTGGCAATGTTGCAGCTCGCGTCGGCGAGAATACCGGCAATGCGGGCAACGGATCCTTTCACATCTTCGGCCACCAGCACGATGGTGTGGAGGTTTCCGGGAATCTCCACCGGATAGCCATCGATCTCTGTCACGAGCACGCGACCAGCGCCCAGCGACGCACCAACCATTTGCGCCGTACGATCACCGCGCTCGAGCGTGATGCGCACGGTGTTGGGATGCGCATCGTCACCCAGCGAGGTCTTCTCGAACTGGTAGTCGAGCCCCTCGTGCTCACAGATATCGAGTGCGGTGCGCAGTCGCTCATCATCAGGACGGAAACCCATCAAGCCGCCGACGATGACTTTGTCGGTGCCGTGTCCTTCACCGGTTCGGGCAAATGAGCCGTGCAGTTCAACGCGCGCCTTCTCGGGTGTCCCGCCAACCAGACACCGTGCGAGGAGACCGAGGCGACAGGCACCGGCCGTATGGGAGCTGCTCGGTCCGACCATGACGGGACCGATGATGTCGAGAAGAGAGACCATGGAGAGGAATGTACCTGCCCGTTGTGCCGCACAACAGAAAGCGGGCGCCCGGCGATTGTCGCGTGCCCGTTACTGGCCGGTGAGCATCGGCGCGAGATATCGACCGGTATGGCTCTCCTTCACACGGGCGACCTCTTCCGGTGTGCCCTGTGCGACGATCGTGCCGCCGCGCACGCCGCCTTCGGGCCCGAGATCCACGATCCAGTCGGCAGTCTTGATGACGTCGAGATTGTGCTCGATGACCAGCACGGTATTGCCGCGCTCGACGAGTTTGTGCAGCACACCCAACAGCACGCGTACGTCCTCGAAGTGCAAGCCAGTGGTCGGCTCGTCGAGGATGTACAGCGTGCGACCCGTATCACGCTTCGAGAGCTCGGTGGCCAACTTCACACGCTGCGCTTCCCCACCGGAGAGTGTGGTCGCGCTTTGTCCGAGATGTATGTATCCCAAGCCAACATCGCGCAGTGTCTCGAGCTTCTGCAAAATACGCGGCTGATTCTCGAAGACGGTGCAGGCTTCTTCAACGGTGAGATCGAGAATCTCAGCAATGCTGCGTCCACGGAAATGCACTTCGAGCGTCTCACGATTGAACCGCTTGCCCTTGCAGACATCGCAGGAAACGAACACATCGGGCAGGAAGTGCATCTCGATCTTCACGAGCCCGTCGCCCTGACAGCTCTCGCACCGTCCGCCCTTCACGTTGAAGGAGAAGCGACCGGGACCG
>JBBQAK010000077.1:0-12360 GCA_038316215.1 Gemmatimonadales bacterium
GCCATTGGCGAGCTGTGGGCGATGCCGGCGATGCTGCGCCTCGGCCTGATCGAGAGCATTCGCCGCATGTCCCTCCGAACCGTGCATCGACTCGATGAACTCGAGGCCGCGCAACGGTGGGCTGCGCATATTCTCGAGGCCAACGCGCAGGGTGGCTCCGAGCTGCGCGCGGCACTCCGAGAGCTCGCCGAAGCGGAGCTGCGACTCACCCCGCATTTCGTTTCGCAGTTCCTGCAAACACTCCGCCACGCTGAAGGCGCGTCGCCGGCGCTCGCGTGGCTGGAACAATGGCTGCGCGACGCTGGGCTCGCGCCCGAGAACGCCGTCGCGCTGTCGGCGCAACGGCTCACGCTCACGCAGCTCATGATGGCCAACGGCATCACCAGCCTGCGTGACGTGGGCCGTCGTGATTGGCGTACCTTCGTTGAGCATCAGAGCATCATGGAGGCCACGCTGCGCGAAGACCCCTCGGGATTCTATCCGCAAATGACCTTCGCGACGCGCGACTCCTACCGGCACGTGGTCGAACGAATCGCCAAGCGGACCGGCCATCGCGAGGCCAGTGTGGCCCAGTGGGCTGTGGATCTCTGCCGTGGATCCGCCGTCGACTCGCTGAACGACCCACTGACCGGAGCGGACACCAGAACGGCACACGTCGGATACTTTCTCGTGGACGCGGGCGTCCTCGAGCTTGAACGTATTGCGGGCTATACGCCTCGGCTGACGGAGCGGGTCGAGCGCGCCGTACGCAAGCATCCGAACGTCGTGTTCATTGGCGGCCTGATTGCGTGCACGATACTCGCCACACTGGCGGTGCTGCTCATCGTGGAGCCCGAGGCTCGCGCGTCGCTGTGGCTGATTCTGCTGTTCGCGTTCCTGCCAGCGCTCGACATCTCGGTGACGGTGCTCAACCAGCTGGTCACGAACTGGCTGCCGCCGCACGTGCTGCCGCGGCTCGACCTGCACGCGCACGGCGTTCCGTTGCAATACCGCACAGCGGTGGTAATTCCGACCTTGTTCGGGAGCGCCGACGCTGTTGCCGATGCACTCGAAACCATCGAAGTGCAGTTTCTGGCCAACCGCGAAGCGCATCTCCACTTCGCGATTTTAAGCGACTTCACAGACGCCGCTACCGAGACCACCGCAACCGATGCGGCGCTTGTGGCGCAGGCCATTGACGGCGTGACGCTCCTGAACGCTCGCTACGGACACGATGACGTTGCTCCCTTTCACCTCTTGCACCGGCCGCGTCGCTGGAATGCGCAACAGGGTGTCTGGATGGGGTGGGAGCGAAAGCGTGGCAAACTCTGCGAGTTCAATCGCCTGCTCCGCGCTGACGGGCGGACCAACGCTCCGCTCGTCGACACGGTGAGCGACAGCGCGTCGTCCTTCTCCGCCGTGGTGGGTGATCCCGAGGCGCTCCGTCGTGTGAAGTACGTCATCACGCTTGACGCCGACACCCTGCTCCCTGCGGAGGCGGCGCCGTCGCTGATCGGCGCGTTGGCACATCCGCTGAATCGCGCGGTATACGACCCCCTGCGTCGACGCATCGTGCACGGCTACGGGATTCTGCAGCCGAGAGTGGGCATATCGCTGCCGAGTGCGCATCGCTCACAATTCGCGGCGATTTCATCCGGACACCCTGGCGTCGACCCGTATTCCACGGCCGTCTCCGATGTGTACCAGGACCTGTACGGTGAGGGCAGTTACACCGGGAAGGGCATCTACGACGTGGATGCCTTCGAGATCGCGACGCACGGGCGATTCCCCGAGAACACGCTGTTGTCACACGATCTCATCGAAGGCAATTACGCGCGCGCCGGACTCGCCACCGATGTCATCGTGTACGACGACTATCCGTCGTCGTACGTGGCCTACACGCGGCGGAAGCACCGGTGGATCCGCGGCGACTGGCAGCTCCTCCCGTGGCTGGGGCGGACGGTGCCACACGCGCACGGAACCGAACCGAACCGACTCTCGCTCCTCTCGCGCTGGAAGCTGCTCGACAACATGCGTCGCAGCACGGTCGAGCTGGCCCAACTCGGGTTTCTGCTCGCCGCCTGGACGGTCCTTCCGGGGTCAGTCGTACGCTGGACGCTGCTGGCGCTCGGTGCGATCGTCGCGCCCTGGGCCACGTCACTCGCCATGGCGCTCGTGCGCCCGCCTCGTGACAAGTCATGGCGCGCGTATTACGGTGCCGTGGCGCAGGATGCAATTGTCTCGGCGCAGCAAGCGGCACTCGCCCTCGTGTTCCTGCTTCATCAGACGCTGATCTCGCTCGATGCGATCGTGCGGACGCTGTATCGCCTGTATGTCTCGCGAAAGCACCTCCTCGAATGGCGCACGGCCTCGACCGTGGAGCACAGCGTCGGTGACATCGGAAAGGAGACATGGTACGCCATGCGCGTATCGGTACTCGTGGCGTTCGGTATCGGGGCGGCCATCTCGTATCGCCGGATCGCACGTCAGCTGGCGTTGGGTGCACCACTCGAGTCGCTGCTACTCAGCGAGCTGCTGCTGGGCAGCATCGTACTCTGCTGGATCATGGCGCCACGGCTGGCGGCGTATCTGAGTGAGCAGCGCGTCGCGGTACGCCCTGCCCTCTCCACGAAAGACCGTGAGACCGCGCGACAGTATGCGGGGGTACACTGGCAGTTCTTTGATCGGTTCGTCACCGCGTCCACGCATTGGTTGGCGCCGGATAACGTGCAGTTCGATCCCGAGTCCGTCGTCGCCATGCGAACGTCGCCGACGAATATCGGCCTCCAACTGCTGTCCACCGTGAGCGCGCACGATCTTGGCCTGCTCACGTCCGCCGAGCTCACCGCGCGGCTGGAGATGACGTTCGGCACCCTGCAACGGCTGCGACGACACAAGGGACATTTCTTCAACTGGTACGACCTGCACGACCTACGCGTCCTCGAGCCGGCGTATATCAGTACCGTAGACAGCGGCAACATCGCCGGGCACCTCATCGCGATCCGTCAGGCGTGCCTCGAGCTCGCGGCGCACGAGCCATTGCTCGAAGGCCGCCTCCTATCGCTGGCCGAGCAGGCGGATGGGTACGTCACGGAAATGGACTTCAGCTTCCTGTACGACGTGAAACGGAAGCTGTTCACCATTGGCTATCACACGGAATCGCTCTGCGCCGACGACTCGTTCTACGACCTGCTGGCCTCCGAGGCTCGCTTGGCAAGCTTCGTGGCCATCGCCAAGAACGACGTTCCCGTCGAGCACTGGTTCCGGCTGGCACGACCACTCAATCGCTCGTCGTCGGCCACGGCACTCGTGTCGTGGAGCGGCAGTATGTTCGAGTATCTCATGCCGTTGCTCGTCATGCGCTCGCTGCCTTTCACCATTCTTGATCAAACGTATCACGGCGTCGTTGCGCGACATGTCGCGCATGGCCGCAGCCACAATGTTCCGTGGGGCGTGAGCGAAAGCGCGTATAACGTGCGCGATCTGCATCTCACGTATCAGTACCGTGCGTTCGGCATCGCCGGTCTAGCCCTGAATCGTGGACTCGAGCGCGATCTGGTGATCGCACCTTACGCAACGGCACTCGCGGCCATGGTCGAGCCGGCGCGTGCGTTTGAGAACCTGCGGCGACTGGAGTCGCTCGGAGCCCTCGGTGAATTCGGATTCGCCGACGCGCTCGACTATTCGCGGTTTGCACCGGGCGAGCGCTTCGCGCTGGTGAACACCAGCATGGCGCACCACGTCGGCATGACGATCGTGGCGCTCACCAACCTGCTTGAACGTGACGTGTGGCAGGATCGCTTTCATGCGGCGCCGCTCGTACAGTCCGCGCAGCTCCTGCTGCACGAGCGGATTCCGCGGAGACTGCTGCTGCGAGAAGCACAATCCCCGCGCCTGCCAGTCGAACGATCAGTCAGCGCCGGTGATCAACCGGTTGTACGTGAGGTCGACACGACGACACGCACTGCGCCGCGCGTCGCCATGTTGGGTGCGCTGCCCTTCACGGTGATGCTGAATCACAATGGTAGCGGTTACAGCCGATACGAATCGCTGGCCGTGACCCGCTGGCGCGCCGACAGTACGCGCGATGATCTCGGTCAGTACTGCTACGTCAAGGACGTGGACAGCGGTCGGACGTGGTCCACCTCACACCAGCCGGTGTGCGCGCCGACGACTCACAGCAAGGTGTGGCTGGCATCTGATCGCGTCACCATGCATCGCGTGGACGGCGATATGGAGACACGGACCGAGATCACCGTCGTCGCCGCCGACTGTGCCGAAGTGCGTCGTGTGACGCTGATCAATCTCGGGAGCGAACCGCGCGACATCGAGCTCACCAGCTATGGCGAAATCGTGATGGCCCCGCCCGATGCCGATCGGGCTCATCCGGCGTTCTCCAAACTGTTCGTCGAGACGGAGTGGCACGCGTGGTGTACGGCGATCACCGCCACGCGACGCCCACGCTCACCCGATGACCCGGCGTTGTGGTGCGTCCATGTGGTCGATGCCGGCCCTGACCGAATCGGGGACGTAAGCTGTGAGACCGACCGATCCGCATTTCTGGGTCGCGGACGAGGCGTGCGTGATCCTGCAGTGATGCAGACCGACGGCGCATTGAGTGGCACCACCGGCCCGGTACTCGATCCGATCTTCGCGCTACGAACCCGCGTGCGCGTGACGCCGGGTCGGGCCGTAAGCGTCGCCTTCACGACGCTCGTCGCCACCTCCCGTAAGGCCGCGTTCGAGCTGGCCGGCCGCTATCACGACGACCACGCGGCGCAGCGCGCGCTCGACTTCGCGTGGACGTCCACACAGCTCGAACTGCGCGAGCTCGCCATTACGCCGGCAAGCGCCGCCACCTTTCAGGAGATCGCCGCGCAGTTGCTCTTCGGTGATGGCTCATTGGCCCCCCCACCCGATGAGATCCGACGGAATCGTGGGTCGCAGCCGCAGCTGTGGAGATACGCCATCTCAGGCGACCGCCCCATCGTGCTCGCCATTATCGATTCGATGGATGGATTGCCTACGCTGCGCGAACTGCTGGTCGCCCATCGCTTCTGGAGACGGCGCGCGCTGATGGTCGATCTGGTGATTATCAACGCGTCGGGCCATGACTATCTCCAGGAGCTGCGCGACGCGATCACAGAGGTTGTGATCTCCACCAACGACGCCGCGTTGATCGACAAGCCTGGCGGCGTTTGCATACGCCGCCTCGATGCCTTTTCGACGGCCGACTATCTCATGCTGTCCGCCACCTCTCGGGTGCAACTCACCTGTGACGGACGTTCGTTGACCCGCATTCTGGAGAGTGTGGCGCTGCAGGCCAGCGAACGCCAGCGAAGCGCTGCGCAAAATCTCGCGGCGCGCACGCTGGAGCGCAGCACGCCAAGCAGCGCGGCCATGGGCATCGCGTCAACCGATCGTCCTGGTACCATCGCTTCGCTGGTTTCGGTGCTGCGACCGCTGGTTGCCCCGCTCATTCCACGGATCGTTCGGCCACGGGCGGACGCGCCCAATGCCGCCATGCCACTCACGCCCATGCGCTTCGACAACGGCATTGGGCGCGTCGACGAGCAGGGCGACTATCTGATCCGCGTGGACGACGATCGGCTTCCACCGGCACCATGGTCGAATGTGATCGGCAATCCGTACGGCGGCTTCTTGGTGACTGAGCGCGGTGCCGGCTGTATGTGGGCCGAGAACGCGTTCTTTTATCGCGTAACGCCATGGCACAACGATCCGGTCGCCGATCCGACGTCTGACGTCCTGTTCCTCAAGGATCTCGACACAGGATCGTTGTGGAGTGCCACACCCGCGCCCATCAACGATGGCCCCTATCACGTGCGACATGGTGCCGGCGAATCCACGTTCGAGCATGAACACGATGGCATTCGGACCATGCTGCACCTGAGCATGCCCGACGACGCTGCAGCCAAACTCTCGCGCCTGCGTGTGACCAATACGTCGAATGAATCGCGGCGGCTCGCTGTCACCGCATTCGTGGAGTGGACGCTTGGGTCTCGGCGCGAGGATTCGCAGCATCAGGTGCGCACCCGCTTCGCTTCCGAGCAACAGGCGATGCTGGCGCAGAATACATTCGACGAGCAGTTCGCGGAGTGGACCGCGTTTCTCGCGGTCAGCGAGCCGGTGTCCAGCTTCTCCGCCAACCGGCGCACCTTTCTCGGCCGGAACGGAAGCCTCACGGATCCGGCCGGGCTCAAACTGGATGCCCTCGATGGCATGACCGGTGTGGCGCTCGACCCCTGCGCAGCGCTGCAGTTCGAGATGGTTGTGCCACCAGGCGAAACGCGCGAGATCAGCGTGGTGCTTGGCGCGGCCCGCACGGAGGCCGAGGCGCGACGACTGGCGGATCGCCTCCGTACGGTGCCTGGTGCAACGGCGGCCGCGCGGCGCACCGTCGAGGCTTGGGACGCACGCCTCAGCGCGATCACGGTACACACGCCCGATCCGTCGTTCGACATCCTCATCAACAAATGGTCGCTCTATCAGGCCCTGTCGTGTCGCATGTGGGCTCGGATGGGGCTGTACCAAAGTAGTGGCGCCTACGGTTTCCGCGATCAGCTGCAGGACATCATGGCCTTCCTCTATGCGGAACCCGGCGTGGCGCGCGAGCACATCCTGCGTGCGGCCGCACGGCAGTTCCTCGAGGGCGACGTGCAGCACTGGTGGCACCCGCATAGCGGACGAGGTGTGCGGACGCGATTCTCCGACGACTTGGTGTGGCTGCCGTATGTGGTGGACCAATACATCCGGGTCACCGGCGACGCGAGTGTGCTCGAGGAATACGTGCCGTTTCTCTCCATGCGAGAACTACTGCCGCACGAGCATGAGATTTATGACCTCCCCACGGTCACCGACGACTTCGGCAGCGTGTACGAGCACTGTCGTCGTGCCCTGCGTCGCGCGTGTACGGTTGGCACGCACGGCCTGCCGCTGATAGGCACGGGCGACTGGAACGATGGCATGAGCCGCGTTGGTGCCGACGGAAAGGGCGAGAGTGTATGGTTGGCGTGGTTTCTCGTGACCACATTGCGCACGTTCGCGACGCATGCCGAAGCGCGCGGTGATCATGGCGAGGCGCAGGACATGCGCCGCAAGGCCGACGCCTACGTGCTGGCGGTCGAGGCGCACGGATGGGACGGCGGATGGTATCGCCGTGCGTACTACGACGACGGCACGCCCATGGGCTCGTCCGAAAGCACGGAATGTCGCATCGACTCGATCGCGCAAAGCTGGAGCGTGATTTCAGGTGCCGGCAATCCGGCACGCCAGCGGATGGCGATGGAGGCGCTCAACGAGCAGCTCGTGCTCGAGGATGCGCGGGTGATCATGCTGCTGACGCCGCCATTCACTGAGGGCGAGCACGATCCGGGCTATATCGCCGGGTACGTGCCGGGCGTGCGGGAAAACGGCGCGCAGTATACGCATGCCGCGCTCTGGGCGGTGTTGGCCACGGCCATGCACGGCGACGGCGAGCGCGCGTTCAGGCTCTTTCAGATGCTTAATCCCCTCACGCACGCGCAGTCGGCGGAGGGCGTTGCCAGATACAGAGTGGAACCGTACGTGGTGGCCGCCGACGTGTACACCGCCCCCACGCTACTTGGTCGTGGAGGGTGGACGTGGTACACGGGCTCTGCCAGTTGGATGTATCGGGTCGGTCTCGAGAACATCCTCGGGTTCACCAAAATCGGCGATACCCTCTGTATCGAACCGTGCGTCCCGCGCGACTGGCCCGAGTTTGCGATTACCTATCGTTTCGGCCGCACCCGCTACGAGATCATCGTGCGGAATCCGGCGCTGCTTCGTCAACGCGGATCGCGGGTGATGCTTGATGGCACACTCTTCAGGACGAATACCATCCCGTTGGTGGATGACGGCCAGGTACACCATGTGGTGGTCGACGTGGCGGCCAAGCGCTAAAGCGATGCGCGTGCTAGAAGTGCGTGGCGCTCGCGTTCTCCCATGCCCGGGACATACCAGTCGTCGACGGATCAGCAAACAACTGCCCCTGTGTGAGCTGCGGGTAGATGTCGGCGTAGCTGCGGATCTCCATGGCGCTCACGCGCTTCATGATGAACCACGGTTTGAGGTCCTGCGGGCGCTGCAGCCCCGCCGCCCCGAGCACCTCGAAAAAGCTTCGCACCGTTTCACGATGATACCGCGCCACACGGTGGGACTTGTCGCCCACGTGCAGCCCACCCACCAACGCGGGATCCTGCGTGGCCACCCCGGTGGGACATTGATTGCTGTTGCAGCGCAGCGCTTGAATGCACCCGATCGCGAACATCATCGCGCGCGCCGCGTTACACATGTCGGCGCCGAGGGCAATTTTGGTGGCCATCGAGAAGCCGGTGTTCACCTTGCCCGATGCGATCACGCGGATGCGGTCGCGCAGTTCGGTAGCCACGAGTGCATTGTGCACAAAGGATAGTCCTTCGTTCAGCGGCGTGCCGACCGAATCGGAGAACTCGAGCGGTGCCGCACCCGTGCCTCCTTCGCCACCATCCACGCTGATGAAGTCGGGCGTGATGCCGGTCGCCATCATCGCCTTGATAATGCCGAGGAACTCGTGTCGTTTGCCGACGCACAACTTGAAGCCGATCGGTTTCCCGCCCGACGCGTCGCGCAGTCGCTTCACAAACTGCAACAGTTCCGTCGGTGTCGAGAACGCCGAGTGGGCCGGAGGCGAGATCACATCGTGACCCGCTTCCACACCGCGGATCTCGATGATCTCCGGCGTAAGCTTCGACGCTGGGAGGATGCCACCGTGTCCGGGCTTGGCACCCTGCGAAAGCTTGATCTCGATCATCTTCACATTCGGCAGCGTCGCCCGTTTGGCAAATTCCGCCTCGCTGAATCGGCCCTGCCGGTCGCGCGCGCTGAAGTAGCCGGTCCCGATCTGCCAGATGATGTCGCCGCCCGGCTCCAAATGATACGGACTGAGGCCGCCCTCGCCGGTGTTGTGCGCAAAGTTGCCCATCTTCGCACCAGTGTTGAGCGCGAGGACCGCGTTCTTGCTGAGCGAGCCGTAGCTCATCCCGGACACGTTGAACACCGATGCCGAGTAAGGTTGGGTACAATCGGGTCCGCCCACGGTCACGCGAGCATGCGCCTCGTCGGGATGCACCGGGGCCAACGAGTGATTGATCCACTCGTAGCCGGTCGCGTACACGTCCTTCTGAGTACCGAAGGGGAGCGTATCCAGTTCACCCTTGGCACGCTGGTAAATGAGCGAGCGGTCGTTGCGGCTATAGGGCTTACCGTCGCTGTTCGACTCAATGAAGTACTGATTGATCTCCGGCCGGATCATCTCCAGCAGATACCGCGCATGTCCGACGAGCGGAAAATTGCGCTTGATCGCCTGTTTGGTTTGCAGCATATCGGCCACACCGCGGCCGATCAGCGGCAGGATGATGATCAGGGCGAGCCAGGCCGGTGGCCAGAACGCGGAGGCCGCCGCAACGGCCATCAACAGGGCCACCGATACGATGATAAATTGGGTACGCATGAGGACAAGTATCGTCCGAGATCATGCGGATTGTGAGTCGGCAAGGGATTTGCGGGGTAATAGTCCCGACTCGGCGTCGCAACGGACGATGCCCTCACTCACGTACACACAGGAGCAGCTATGGCCGAATCAGCGGCCCGTCGCATTGTCATTGCCAGCTTTACCACGCCCAACGGCGCAAAAAGCGCCCTGGACCTCGTGAAGGGCGCTTCGATCGGTTTGGGCAACACCGCCGTGGTCACCCGAAACGACAGCGGCGAAGTGCAGTTCACCGAGTCACAGGACTGGGGCATCGGCAAGAGCGCGCTGGTCGGAGCGATCGCCGGTTTGCTGTTGCCTGGCGTCGGCACCATCACCTTGGCCGCTGGCGGGGCGCTCGCAGCCTATTTCATTGATCTTGGCTTTCCCGACGCCCTGCTCAAGCAGATGGGCGAAGGACTGGCGGCCGACAGTTCGATGCTGGTCTTACTGGTTGCCGACGTGGACGTGGCGCGGGCGACCCAGGTGCTCGCCCAGGGCGGCGGTACCGTGATCGGCACCAGCACCGAGAGCGATCTCACGGCGGCCATCGCGAATTTGCATCCCGAGTAAGTAGGCTTCGGATCCTTCAATTACCGGAGCAGCATGCAGCGTTCGGCCATTCTCACCGCACTACCCCATGGTCGTGGTCGTACCCGCCAAGTCACGATCCGCAACGTTGGTGACGAGGTCGCGCTGGAACTCGGCATTCAGCTCATGGCCGAGAAGGATGACCGAACCGATTGGCTGGTCGGCCCTCGGCCGCGCGTGCTCGGTCCCGGAAAAGAAGTGTGCCTCGACATCGCCCAATCACCCGGACCGACCGACTGCAAGTTGATCGTGTCCTGGGTGGATGGTCGTGGGAACACGAGTCGGTGGGTGGGGGCGATTTCTCGGCGGTAGGGGCTACACGCGAGGCCGATGTCTCGTGCCGATGTCTCGTGCCGATGTCTCGTCCGGAATCGCAGCGATGGATACGAGAAGCCCTGCAGCGCCATAGGCGCTTCAGGGCTTTTCACTACGAACCATCGGGATGACAGGATTCGAACCTGCGACCCCCTGAACCCATTCCAACGGATTGTCAGCGCGAACCGTTGCTGCAGAGGGAGATAGCGACCCCCATGACGGGCGACGGACGGCGTTTTCAGGGGATCGCGAGCACATAAACGCGCCGATTCGGTGCACAACGTCGCCGGCTACGTATCCGACCGCAGCACGTTCTCCGAGGTCTTTGGTATGGCGTGCGGTCGTATTCAACTCACGAGTACCGACTTCGCTTCATAGGACCACGTCGCCGGCCTGCAGTTCCGGTAGCGAGCGCACGGGTTGGCGTGAATGGCCACGCGGGGAGTTGGGCAGCGTCGATTGAAACTGCACACGTCATCGCCGTGCCCGTTCTGCTGAGCAGGCGGTTGCTTGTGGCCTCCAGACCGAGGCCGGGATGCCACGATGTTCGATGGTTGCGCAGCTGCCTGCGTTGCCGCGAGTGAATCGCTCCGGGTTTGCAGGAGCCTCCAGCGTGTCACAACTCGGAGCGCTGGTGAAATCCAGCGCGAAACGATTTCGTCGTGAGGTCCGTTCGGATCATTGGACCGCGCGCGGGTCGCTGGCGCTGTCCATGACGGTCCGTATGCCGGGCGGCGAGCACCTCCCGACGCGTTCGCGGCGGTCAGTCGGTCCACGGTCTGCTATGCGTCCGCAGCCAGGTGGCGAATTGGGCCTCGTCGCAGACCCCAGTGACCTCATCGAGCACGATGTGCACGACCTCGGGCTCGGGGGCGTCGAGGTCCCAGCCGTTGACGCCGAGAAACGAGTAGGTCACTACGAAGGCGATGCGTGTATTGCCATCGCAGTACCCATGGGTGGTTGTCAGCGCGAAGCCGTAGGCGGCCGCCGAGTCAAAGATATCGCCGGCCGACCCGTACGCTCACTGGTGTCGTGGGCGCGCGAGCGCGGCGTCGACGGCGTCGTCGCTCTTTGCGCATGGTAAGCCGCCGTGCATCTGCAACTGGTCGAACTGCAGCATGGCGTCCACCGGCAAGCGATCAAGCCAGACGGGTTCGTCCACCGCGCTTATTTGGCGAGTTCGCGCAGCGCGTTGCGATATCAGTGCGCCCCGCGCGCGTACACGGCCATCGCGCGCTCGAACGTCGGATCATACGCGCTGAGCAGGAGGCCGCGATCTGTCTCAATGATGTATCCCTCTTCTCCCACGGCGTTTTGGTGCCGCTCCGCCATCTCCTTGGGGATGGTGACGGTCACCGAGCCATCCGCCCGCCGCATCGTCACTTTCTTGACCATCGCGCCTCCGAGGGGATACGTAGCACATTTCTGCTACCGAGGCGTGCTACGATTGTGCGACTCCGTCAAGTAGACGCCGGCGGCTTCTGGTAGAACACCGAACCACCAACGTCGTGCGTACCGAACAGCTTGTGCGACCCGCCATCCTTTCCGATTCTCCGGCGGTGACCCCTTCAGCCTAGCGCTTTTCGCCACGCGTGGTTGATACGGGCAGCTCTCGTCGTTCCCGTCCTCGAGAACGCAAAAAGCCCCGGCGCGAGGCCGAGGCTAAGTGCTTATAATATCGACTGTTATACAGTCGGGATGACAGGATTCGAACCTGCGACCCCCTGAACCCCATTCAGGTGCGCTACCGGGCTGCGCCACATCCCGTCGCGGAATCCACACCCGCGAACAGAAGTAAGAACGTAATCCCCTCTCGCGCTCCAAACCAGTGGCGCCCTGCCACATTCCACGTCGTCGAACGAGACGGGCCTCGACTGCGTAGCCCACGCGACCGCTTCCGCCCGCCTTTGCCGACTACTGCGTGACCC
>JBBQAK010000218.1:0-6746 GCA_038316215.1 Gemmatimonadales bacterium
GGCAGTGAGAACTTACGGTTATACGGACACACCTCCTGACACACGTCGCACCCATACATCATCCCGCCCATCGCCCCCCGCAACGCCTCGTCAATCGCCCCGCGTAGCTCAATCGTCAGGTAACTGATGCACTTCGTCGCATCCAGCACGCGCGGCCCCACAAACGCCTGCGTGGGGCACGCATCCAGACAGCGCGTACAGCTCCCACAGCGGTCAGCCTCAAACGGATCGTCGACGGCCAGCACCACGTCCGCGCCAATCTCCACAAACAACGACGAAATAAAGAAGAACGAGCCGATGGCGGGGTTAATCAGCATCGTATTCTTGCCGAACCACCCGAGCCCCGCGCGCTGCGCGAGATCACGCTCTAACACGGGTCCGCTGTCCACGTAGGGCCGCGCGGTCACCGGGCGTCCAAGCTCCGCCTCGAGCCAGTGGTGCAACGCGCGCGTGCGCTCACGCAGCAGCGCATGGTAGTCATCACCGCGGGCGTAGCGCGCCACCGGGCCGCTGGGTTCGCGCCCACCATACTGGGTGGCTAGCACGATCGCATGGGTGGCACCAGGATGTGGACGACGCGCGTCGCGCCGTAACTCGGCACCGTCACCGGCGAGATACGCCATCTCGCCGTGATGCCCGGCCTCGAGCCAGGCATCGAACCGGGCCCGCGTGGCCGGCTGTCCCAGCGTGGTGATCCCCACCAGATCGAAGCCCAAGCCGAAGGCGTGCGCCTTGAGACGCCGCGCCAGATCCGCCGCGACTCCGCCGTCCACTACGGCTGGCGTCCCACCCAGCGGGCGAAGGCGATCACGTCGTCGGCCGGCGGAATGGCGTCTTCTTCGCCGTAGGCCGTGTACATGCGCCACTTCACGTAACTGGTCGCCGGGAGCGGCAGGAACGGAAACCGGCGGAACCAATGCCGGTGCCGGAACCGCCAGGCAACACGGAGTAAGTCCATGGCCAGGAATGGGTTGGCGATCGCGCGTAGCGAGAGGGTCAGGGAGAGCCGGATCCATGGCATTCATGAAATATAGAGGCTTCTCGGCCCTCAATGCGGTGGTCCCCACCCCAACCCCTGCAAATATTCCCCGGTGGTCAAGCGGATCGTCCTAGCGGTCGACACTCCCACGGAACGCCGACGCCGGCGCCACGCCCAATGGGTTCTCCTCGCTCCGCTCCGCACCGGCATGTCGCACTCCGATACCAGCACGCCCGACCGCCACGAACCGCCCCGTCAGCGCCCATGGTGGGTGGACACGCTGTTGCTGGTTGGCTGCATCGCAATCGCAGAGCTCTGTCTGCACCACGCGATTGAGCTGGCGGACCTTCAGGTGAGCGATTGGGCACGGAGCCTCTTCGGGGCCTCCGGACTGGCGCTCCTCATCGGTCCGTTGTTCGCGTGGATGATGTATCGGCGCCACGTCGATGCCCGCTTGTCCCTCGATCGATTCAACCGCTCCGGGCGTGCACCGAATAGCCCGCACACGCGCGTCCGCGTCGCCGTCCTTGGCTCAATGGGGGTTATCGCCGCGCTGTTGGCGGCAACGCTCTGGGGGCAAATCTCGGCCACCGCCCGCATGGCACAAAGCGCTGAGATCGTCAACGTGGCTGGACGACAGCGCATGCTGACCCAGCGTATTGCGCGTTTTGCGGAAGGAGCCATCGACCATCTGGTCGATGCCGATACGCTCCTCGCCGCAACCGCGAGCCTGAGAGCCAACGCCGAGCGGCTGGATACCCTCACGGCGGCGTTCGAAGTGGCGGCCTTCGCTGCCGCTAAGAGCGCGCGCGATGCCATCGCCGCGTCGATGGCGCCGCGCGATGCGTTGGTGGCCGCGACGGCGCAGATGGTCGCACTGCCGATCGGCGGCGAATCGCGACGGGCCGCTGCGCTCGACGTGGTACGGCATGCGGACGCGACATTGGTCGCGGCTGAAACCACCGTCAGCGCGTTGCAGGCGTACACCGAGGAGCGGGTGCGGCGCAGCGTACGGTCGTCATGGACGATTGCGCTCCTCATGCAAATCGTGATCGGCATTATCGCGCTGCTCGTAATCGAACCCGTAATCCGCCTGCTCAAGCAGCAGCACCAGATTGCATCGGCCCGCAGCGTCGAGTTCCGTCGGCTGGCGATGGTCGCCGAACGCACCAGCAACGCCGTGGTTATCACGGATGCCGAGCGACGCATCACATGGGTGAACAACGGATTCACGCGGCTCACGGGCTACTCATTCGACGAAGCGGTCGGTCGCAGTCCGGGTGCGCTCCTGCAAAGCGCCAATACCGACCCCACAACGGTGCGTCAGCTGGGCGACGCCTTGCACGCGGGCACCTCGGCGCGCTGCGAGATTCTGAATCGCGGCAAAGATGGCAACGAGTACTGGCTCGACCTCACGATTGAGCCACTGCATGAGCGCGGTGCACTGACCGGCTTTATCGCGATCGAGAATGATATCTCGGAGCAGGTCCAGACGCGTGTGGCGCTCGAGGCGCAGCGGGCCCGCGCGGAGAGTGCGTTCGCGGAGCTGCAGCGCACCACCGGAATGCTCGAAGAAGCGCAGGCCGTCGCGAGCCTCGGCAGCTGGTCGTATGACATGGCGTCGAATCACATCGAATGGTCGCGGCAGATCTTTCATCTGTACGGTCGTGATCCGAACGACGGCCCACCGGACTATATGGGCATGCTCACGGACTTCATCGAGGCGGATGCCGCGCGACTCCATGAAGCGGTGCAGCGCACGGCGACGACCGGCACACCATACTCGCTGGTGATGCAGACCTCGCGCGGGGCCAATGGCGTACGCTACGTACGAGGCGAGGGCCGCGCACGACTCGACGCGTCGGGGGACGTGTCGGGCTTGTTCGGTACCGTGATGGACGTGACCGCCGCGATCGAACGCGAGGAGGCGCTGCGGCTGGCGCAGGAACGCGCCGAGGCGGCCAGCCAGAGCAAGAGTGAGTTCCTGGCCAATATGAGCCACGAAATCCGCACACCGCTCACGGCCATCCTGGGGTATACCGATCTGCTGCGCGACGAAGCGATTCGTCACGGTGCGTCCGATGACCAGTTGCAGTCGATGAGCACGATCCGGCGCGCGGGCGAGCATCTGCTCACCGTTATCAACGATATTCTTGATCTCTCGAAAATCGAAGCTGGCCGGATGGCGATCGAGCGCGTGGAGACGGATCTGCCGCGCGTGCTCTTCGACGTGGACAGCTTGATGCGCTCACGTGCGGCCCAGAAGGGTGTGCTACTGCAGACACGCCTACTGACGCCGATTCCGGATCGGGTCCTCTCCGATCCCACTCGCCTGCGACAGATCCTGATGAACCTGGTCGGCAACGCCGCCAAGTTCACGTCATCGGGGCAGATCGATATTCAGGTCAGCATCAGCACGCTCGCCGGCGAGCCGGCGGTGCGTATCGCGGTTGTCGACACCGGTCCCGGCATGTCGTCGGAGCAGGCGACGAACCTCTTTCAGCCGTTCGTGCAGGCGGATACGTCGGTCACACGTAAGCATGGAGGCACCGGGCTTGGTCTCACCATCTGCCGTCGGCTCGCCAGCCTGATGGGTGGAGAAGTGCACCTCGTGAAGACAACGCTCGGCGAAGGCTCCACATTCACGCTCATGCTGCCGCTGCATACGGTCGAGGGCGCGCAGACGGTTGAGGATCTGGACGCCTGTACCGCTGCGTCGCCTGCATGGAACGCCACCGCGGCGCATGCGATCGAACTTCGTGGTCGTATCCTCCTCGCGGAAGACGGCGAAGACAATCAGCTGTTGATCTCGCATCATCTTCGAAAGGCCGGGGCCGTGGTGGTGGTCGCCGAGCACGGGCGTCGTGCGCTCGAGTTGATGGCGGTGGCCGATGCGGAAGGTCAGCCGTTCGGTCTCTTGGTCTCCGACATGCAGATGCCGGAGATGGACGGGTACACATTGGCGCGGACACTCCGGGCACGGAACAACCCGATCCCCATCGTTGCACTCACCGCGCATGCCATGGCGGACGACCGGCAAAAGTGTCTTGATGCCGGGTGCAACGACTACGCCAGCAAGCCGATCGATCGCGGCGTGCTGATCGCGACCTGCGCCCGGTGGATGCAGTCGTCGGCGGACCACGCATCTGAAGAGCCGATGATTGAGCTCTTTCCTCAGGCCGCGTTGTACAGCGAACTGCGCGACGATCCCGACTTCGCCGAACTGGTGGAGAGCTTCGTCGCGGGGCTTCCGGCGAAGGTCACGCGTATCGAGTACGCGTTCAGCACGGGTGAACTGGATGATCTCGGCCGACTCGCCCACCAAATAAAGGGCGCAGCCGGCGGCTATGGCTACCCGTCGATCAGCAATGCCGCGCGCAGTGTGGAGCAATACGCACGGGCCCGCGGGACCACCGACGGGACCTACGACCCGGGCGTCGATTTGACGGAGGCTGTCGCCCTGCTGCTCGACCAATGCCGCCAGGCGATCCGTACGCTGGAACATGCTGTATGAACGACCGGCACGCCGATCACGACACGCATGCCGAGCGGGAGTTCATAGCCGACGCGCGAATCCTCGTCATCGATGACGACGCAGATATCCATGCCCTGATCGTCGCCATGCTGCGGCCCCTGCAGGCCACCATCGTAGGGGCGGCCACCGGCGCCGACGGGCTCGCCGCCGCGCGCGCGACGGTCCCTGACGTGATTCTGCTCGACCACGAGCTGCCGGACGCCACCGGTCTTGATATTCTGCGCCAGCTGCGGAGCGAACCGGCACTGGCCGGTATTCCGGTGATCGTGGTTACCGGCAGTGAGAGTCGGCAGGTGCTCACGGCCTGCTTCGCCGCCGGAGCGGCCGACTATATCCGCAAACCCTTCTTCGGGGCGGAGCTGCGCGCCCGAGTCTGTTCGGTGATCGAGCGACAGCGCATGCTCGCGCAGCTAGGACGCGCCGCGCATATCGATACGCTTACCGGACTCCCCAATCGCGCCCTGCTGCATGCCCGCTTGCAGGCCGCGATCGAACGCACGGCGCTGGACTCCAGCTACGGCTTCGCGGTGATGTTTCTCGATTTCGATCGCTTCAAGATCATCAACGACAGTCTCGGGCACGATGTCGGTGACCTCTTGCTCACCGAGATTGCGTCGCGGCTGCGTCTGAATCTGCGAGTGAACGATTGTATCACACGTGATGCGATCGGCTCAACCGTGGCGAGACTGGGGGGAGACGAATTCGTGATCGTGGTCGACGATGTGGCCACGGCAGAGCTGGCGGCGTCCGTGGCCGATCGTGTGTTGACCGTGCTCGAGCAACCGTACTACCTGCAGTCGCATACGCTGCGGTCGAGCGCGAGTATCGGCATAGTGCACAGCAGCGCCGGCTACACGCAGGCCGACGACATGCTGCGTGATGCCGATATCGCCATGTACGAGGCCAAGAATCGCGGAAAGGCGTGTCATGCGATGTTCACGACGAGCATGCGCGACGCCGTTCGGCACCGTCTCGATATCGAGAGCTCCTTGCGCGATGCGATTGCGCGCCATGAACTGTATGTCGTGTATCAGCCGATCATCTCGTTGGAAGACCGGTCCCTGGAGAGCGTCGAGGCGTTGGTGCGCTGGTGCCATCCCGTGCACGGCATGATTGCGCCGTCGGAGTTCATTCCGATCGCCGAGGAGACGCGACTCATTCTGCCGCTCTCCGACCAGGTACTCCGCGAATCGTGTCGGCAGTTCATGGTGTGGCAGCGCGACGCTCCCGAGTTCGCGCCGTCCTACATCAGCGTGAATTTGTCGCGCATTCAGCTGGCTGATCCTGATCTCGTTCCCCGCACGATGAGCATCCTGCGCGAAACAGGGATCGCACCGCATCAGGTGCAGCTCGAGGTGACGGAGTCCCAGCTCATGCAGCATCGCGTCATGGCCGGTGAGCTCCTGGCCGCATTCAAGGCGGAAGGGATTCGCTTGGCGATGGATGACTTCGGCTCGGGCTATTCGTCGCTGTCGTGCCTGCAGGAGTATCCGTTCGACGTGCTCAAAGTCGACCGCGCGCTCACCGAGAATGTGAGCCTCGGACGAGGCTACACGGCGCTGCTGCACGCGGTGATTACGCTGGCTGAGAACCTCGGTCTGCATGTGGTGGCCGAAGGCATCGAGACGATCGAGCAACTCGTGCTGCTGCAGTCGCTCGGCTGTCCGGCGGGGCAGGGCTACTTCCTCGCGCGGCCGATGGAGCCGTCGAAACTCGAAGGGTGGTGGTCGACATTCGTACGCGAGGAGTTCGAGGCGGCATGAGTACGGTCAGCGTGAACGAACATATCGTCCAGAGTGCGCTCAAGCGCGTAACCACGGTCGCCACACTGCCGGTGAGCGCCATGCGTATTATGAAGATCGCTGAGGATCCGAGATCGACCGAAGCCCAGATGCTCACGGTGCTCGAGGGCGACCCGCCGCTCGCGGCGCGCGTGTTGAAGGTGGTGAACTCGGCGTTCTACGGACGGCCGCGCGAGGTGGGTTCGACGGCCGCGGCCATGCGTTTGCTGGGGGTGAACGCGATCCGCAATGTCGCTGTCGGGGCGAGCCTGAACCGTCTGTTCCGCGGCGGCCGTACGGTACCCGGGTTCGATGCCAGCGAACTGTGGACGCACTCGGTGGCCGTCGGCACCGCCGCCCTCCGCGTGGCGGAACGGTGCCGTGGCATCCCGCCTGAAGAGGCGATGATGGCGGGCTTGCTGCACGATATTGGCCTGCTGGTCGAGATCCA
>JBBQAK010000131.1:0-9250 GCA_038316215.1 Gemmatimonadales bacterium
GGAAGCCGTCGGCCACCATCTGCGCGGCTCGCTCGCGGTCGGGCTTCTCCACGAAGCGCGCCACCTGCCGCACGCCCTCGCGCATCGGTTCACCCGGCTGGATGTATCCGAAGCCCGGATCCGGGCGTGATGGGACAATCCCCACCGTCACCAGGGCGCGTTCCTCGAAGGCGATTCGAGCCGCCTCCGCCAGCGTGTTCCGGTACCCCTCGACATCGCCGATCGCCCAGTCCGCGTGCACGCAGATCATCACCGCATCGCCGCCGGCGCGCTGCGCGATGATCTTCGCCGCCCAAGCCAGCGCCGCGCACGTGCCGGCGGGACGCGGCTCGGCAATCACATTCGCCGGCGGTAGCTCGGGCTCGAGCGCCAGCACGGCATCGCGCAGCGAGGCGTTCGTGAGCACCAGCGTCTGTGTCAACGGTGCGAGCGGACGCATCCGGTCGAGCGTGTCCCGAAGCATGGGCGCTTCGCTGATCAGGGGCAGCAGCTGCTTCGGACGCTCTGGGGTCGACAGTGGCCAGAAGCGAGAACCCACGCCACCGGCCAGGATGACATTCCAACAGTTCATGGCACCACCGGCGCCGACGGCAACTCTGCACGCGCCGGCTCGGCGAGCGTCGTGCCGGTATATGCGCGGACCCGCTCCAGCAGGCGACGCGGACTGAAAGGCTTCGTCATGATTTCGGAAACGCCAAGGGATTCGACTTCGCGCAATTGCGCGTCTTGTCCTGCTGCCGTGAGGACGATGCAGGGCAGGTGACGCCACCGGGTGTCCGTGCGCAGGATTCGCAGGATCTCGGTGCCCGATACCGCTGGCAGCATCAGATCGAGCACAACCAGCGCGACCGACGGCGTGGACTCGAGGTGCGAGAGCGCCTCCGCGCCATGCTCAGCCAGAAGCACGGTGAATCCGGCCTGCTCGAGCCGCGTCCGGATAATACGCCCGATGTGCGGCTCGTCATCCACCACGAGCACGGTTACCCCAACGGCCGGGTCGACAGGCATCGGAACCGTTGGTCGCGCGCTCAGACGAGCGAGGCGATCTGCGCCCGAAAGCGACGGAGGTCGTACAAGAGCGCCGAGAGATTGGCATCCGAGCGCAAGAGCACCAGCAGGAACGCGTCGGGCGACACAGACGTCACGACCACGGTGCCGAGGCGGTACTCGAGCACCATCAGGCCGAAGTCGCCACGACCGGCGGCAACGCCCATCTCCGCCGCTGCGAGGGCCATCGGAGGCACGTAGGCGGCTAATCCGTCGGGGTCAAAGGCTGCATCGGTGGCGCCGTCGATCAGGAGACCGTCGCGCCCAAGGACGATGGCGGCATCCACGCCGTCGCGGCGGCGCAATGCACTGACGAGATCGCGAATGGTCGGCATGGCGGAACGCTGGTCGCGGAGCGGGGTGAAGTCAAGCGAGGAGGCTCACGTGATTGCGGCAGCTCTGCGGCGGCTTTACGTCAGCAAGCGCTTGCCCGGACACGAGTTGAGCGGTAACCTCCACATCCGTATTGCTATCGCTTCCGACCATGGGAGTCATCCTGCTCGCTCGTTTCCTCGGCGCGCCTCGAGTCGCTCGGCGCGCCATGTCGTTTCCGGCCCTGATCGTCACGGCCGTTGCCCTCGCCGCGTGCGGCGACTCGAACAGCCTGCTCACGGCTGCGTCGTCCGAGAACACTGCGCGCAATTACAGTGTCTACGCGCTCTCGGGTACTTCATCAGCGCTCCCGGCGGCCTATCAGTTCACGGCGGAGTTCCTCGTCCGTCCGCAGCTGCTCGCCAATGGCGGCGCCAATTTCGACGTGGCGTTTGACCTCACGAGTGATAACAAGGTCAAGCTGCTGCCAGTCCGCGCGGTCGTGCCGCTTCCGCCGGCCGGAGTCTCCAGCGTAGGTATGCTCAAGTCCACGAGCAGCTTCAGCGCGCTCGAGCGTGCGCCGGATCGCGGCTACACGATCGACTCCACGCTCGTGATCGGGATCGGGGAAACGGTCGTGCTGCAACTGCCCGGGTCCGGCTGTATTTACGGCGAGCCGTATTACGCCAAGCTGGTCGTCGATAGCATCATCGCCGCTGAGCGGCGCATCGTGGTCGGCTCGCTCGTGAACCGCAATTGCGGGTTCCGCGCGCTGACGGTTGGTATCCCGAAGAACTGATTTTCGCATGCATGATATTCGGTTGTTGCGCGACCAGCTCGAGCACTTGCGCGATGGGATGCGCCGTCGCGGTAAGCTCGCCGAACTTGGCCCCATGCTCGACCGCGCAGAGTCACTCGAACAGGAGCGTCGGGCCGCGATCACGGAACTCGAGGCCCAGCAGGCACGTCGGAACAAGGTGACGGCGGAGGTCGGTCAGCGTCGCAAGGCGGGTGAAGACGCCACGGCACTCATGGCCGAGGGACGGGCCATCGGCGACGAGATTGCCCTGCTTGAGCAACGCCGTGCGGAAACCGAGGCGGCGGTGCAGGTCATGCTCTACGAGCTGCCCAACATCACGCTCCCCGACGTTCCGGAGGGCGATGAGACGGCGAACACGGTCGTGCGTACCTGGGGCACCCCGCGCACCCCTCACGCGTCCATCGCACCGCATTGGGAGAAGGGTGAAGCGTTCGGCATGATCGACCTCGCCCGCGGCGCGAAGATCAGCGGCTCGGGCTTTATCGTGTATCGTGGTCGCGGTGCGCGCCTCGTGCGCGCCCTGATGAACATGATGCTCGACATTCACACCGAGGAGCACGGCTACGAAGAGACGTGGGTGCCCCTCGTGGTGAATCGTGCGTCGATGACCGGTACGGGCAACTTTCCGAAGTTCGAGGAAGACGCCTACGCGATCACCGCGGACGACCTGTTCCTCATTCCCACGGCCGAAGTTCCGGTCACCAATCTCTATCGCGATGAGATTCTCGACGCGAGCGAACTGCCGAAACGATTCTGCGCCTTCAGCGCATGCTTTCGTCGTGAGGCGGGCGCCGCCGGGAAAGACACACGGGGGCTGCTGCGCGTACACGAGTTCGATAAAGTCGAACTGGTGCGCTACGCGAATCCGGAAACGTCGCTCGACGAGCTGGAGCTGCTGACCGGTCAGGCCGAGACCATCCTCAAGCGGCTCGAACTGCCGTATCGCGTCGTGCTGCTGGCCGCCGGCGACACGGGATTTTCCAGTGCGAAAACCTACGACCTCGAAGTGTTCGCGCCGGGCGTCGGTAAGTGGCTCGAAGTCTCGAGCTGCAGCCTCTTCACCGACTTCCAAGCGCGTCGCGCGAACATCCGCTATCGTCCCGCGCCGGGAGAGAAACCGAAGCTCGTACATACGCTGAACGGATCGGCGCTCGCGTTCTCGCGCATCATTGCAAGCCTGCTCGAGCATCACCAGCAGCCTGATGGCTCGGTCCGGATTCCCGAGGCGCTCCAGCCGTACCTCGGTCGCGCTGAACTGCGTTAAGCCTCGCTGACGATGCGCCGTCGCCGCTGGCCTGTGGTCGTCATGGTGCTCGGCGTGCTGGGGCTCCTGACATGGTACGTCGTGTACACGCAGCATGTCGTGCGCCAGCTGCGTGTGGCGGCCGCAGGGCAGGGGCAGATGTACTCGCGGATTTTCCGCGCGCTGCAGGACACGAGCGCCACGCAGGATCCCACGGTCACGCTGCTGGAGCTCTCGCAGCAGATCCGTGAGTCCGGGTTACCCCTCGTGCTCACCGATCCCGACGGCCGAGTGTCGGCGGTCGCCAACTTGCCGTTTGATGAACCGCTCGACGGTGAGCGCACGAAAGCATTCGTGCACGATCTCGATCGACAGAATGCCCCGATCCTGCAGCCCGGCGTCGGTGGCGTGCACTACGGCGACAGCCCGATCGTGCGCGGTCTTCAGGTCATTCCGATCTTGCAGGCGATCGGCATCAGTCTGCTGGTGGCGTTCGGTATCTACGCTCTGATTGAGCGCGGGCGGGCCGATCGTGAGAAAGTGTGGGCCGGCATGGCGCGAGAGGCCGCACACCAACTCGGCACCCCGCTGTCGGCGATGGCCGGATGGCTCGAACTGCTGCGCGACATGGTCACGACCACCACCGCCTCGCGCGCCGTCGAGGCCATGGAGCAGGACCTCCAGCGGCTGGAACGGGTGTCTCATCGGTTCGAGCGCATCGGCCGTCCACCCCGTGACGAACGGGTGGATTGCGCGGCCCTCGTCGATCGGCTCGCGTCGTACTTTGCCGCACGCGCGCCGACCCTCGCGCGCACGGTTCGCATTCGGAGCGAGCATCCCGACGGTCCGCTCATGACCCGCGGCGATAAGGTGCTGCTCGAGTGGGTCATGGAAGTCCTGATCAAGAACGCCATCGATGCCCTCGCCGGCCGAAGCGGAGAGGTCATCGTGTCGGCCGTTCCGCTACCGGAAGGCGGCGTGCGCATTCGCGTGCAGGACGACGGCCCCGGCATTCCCCGCAAGCTGCGCAAGCGCATTTTCGACGCCGGGTTCACCACGAAAGATCGTGGGTGGGGCATCGGACTCTCGCTGGCGCGACGCATCGTACAAGAGAATCACGAGGGCAAGCTGGTGCTCGCTGACACCGACCGCGGAGCGGCGTTCGACGTTATCTTGCACGGATGACGACGACGGGTTGGTCCGGTTCCCTGTTTGACGCGGTGCCCGCGGCACCTGCGCTCGATCTTGACGCGCTGACGCGAAGCCTCAATCCCGGCCAGCGCGAGGCGGTGTTTCATGACGACGGGCCGGCGCTGGTGCTCGCCGGTGCGGGCTCGGGAAAGACGCGCGTACTCACCACACGCATCGCCCGACTCATCGGCGATCGCGGTGTGGCGCCTCACGAAATTCTCTCGGTCACCTTCACCAACAAGGCCGCCGGCGAAATGCGGGCCCGCATCGCCAAGTTCCTCGGTCACGAACCGAAAGGCATGTGGTGCGGCACGTTTCACGCCCTCGGCGCGCGTATGCTACGCGGTGTCGCCCCGATCGTGGGGCGAGAGCAGAACTTTACGATCTACGACGAAGACGACACCATCGGCGCCGTCAAGCGCGTCATGGAGCGTCGCAAGCTCAGCCCCACGCAGTTCGCGCCCAAAGCGATTCTGAGCGCGATCTCCAGCGCCAAAAATGCGCTGGTCTCGCCCAGTGAGTATGCGCGCACGGCCCGCGACACGTTCACCACGGCGGTCGCCGGTGTTTACACCGATCTCGAACACGCGCTGCAACAGGCCAACGCCGTCACCTTCGACGACTTGCTGGTGCTGCCTGTCCGCGCGCTCGAACAGGACGAAGCCCTGCGGGCGCACTATCAGCGCCGCTTCAAGTATGTTCTCGTTGACGAGTATCAGGATACCAACGCCGCGCAGTTCCGCTTCGTCCAGCTGATGGGCGGTGGCTATCGCAACGTGATGGTCGTTGGTGACGACGACCAATCCATCTACGGTTGGCGCGGCGCCGACATCCGCAACATCCTCGACTTCGAACGGGCCTTTCCCGGCGCCCGCATCGTGCGCCTCGAAGAGAACTACCGCTCCACACCGAACATTCTCGCGCTCGCCAATGCCGTGATCGCCGAGAACACCGAGCGGCGCGGCAAGACACTCCGCGCCACGCGGCCGGCGGGAGAAACGGTCACGCTTGTCGAAACACTCGACGAACGCGACGAAGCCGACTTCATCGCCGACACCATCACGGCGCGCATGTCGCGCTCCGATCTCTCGCGGCGCGACTGCGCTGTACTGTACCGCACGAACGCGCAAAGCCGCGCGATCGAAGACGCGTTCCGTCGCCGCAATATTCCGTATCGTCTTGTCGGCGCCGTACGGTTCTACGATCGTCGCGAGATTCGCGATATCATGGCGTACCTCAAGCTGGTGGCGAATCCTGCCGACGACGAGGCGTTCCGTCGCGCCGTGAATGTCCCCAAGCGCGGACTCGGCGACGCCACGATCGCGCTGCTGGTCGAGCGCGCGCAGCGCGAAGGGGTGCCACTGCTGACGATCGCGTCGCGCACCGATGTGATGGCCGATTTACGCCCGGCCGCGCGGGCGGCCCTCACCGACTTCGTGTCGCTCGTGCAGCGGTTGCGCGCAGCGGCCATCGACTCAGCGGTCGACGAACTACTTCGTGATCTCGCCGCGTCCATCAAGTATGCCGACCACCTGCGCGCCGAAGGGCCCGAAGGGCAGGAGCGCATTGAGAACGTGCGAGAACTCATCGCCGGCGCCGCGGAAGTCGTGGCCGACGAAGGCGGTGAAGTCGGACTCACGCCGCTCGATCACTTCCTCCAATCGTCCACGCTCGTCGCCGGTATCGACAAGCTCGATCCGAATGCCGATGCGGTGACCTGCATGACGATGCACAACGCGAAGGGACTCGAGTTCCCGCTGGTGTTCGTGTCAGGACTCGAGGACGGACTCTTCCCCCTCGCGCGCGCAGCCGAAGATCCGAGTCAGCTCGAAGAGGAGCGCCGTCTGTTTTACGTCGGCATCACGCGCGCCGAGACGAAGCTGTACCTCACGTGTGCCGAGCAGCGTCGACGGAATGGCGAGATGATGTTCTCCATGCCATCACGCTTTCTCAAACAGGTCACCATCTCGCTGGCCGAACGCCAGAAGACCGCGCGCGCCAAGTCGGAAGGACGTGGCGGCTTCGCCTCCATCGGCGGCGCCACGTCCGGGCGCGACAACGACGACTCGTGGGGGCGCAGCAGCTTCAGTGCGGGCGGTAGCGGGGCTAAGCGCTCCGGCGGACCGTATGGGAGCGCGTCGTACGGCGCGGGGAGTACCTCGTTCGGCAAGAGTGCGGGCTCGTTCTCCACGCCCGCGCGGCGTGATCGCCCCATCGAGCCGGAAGACGAGTCGCAGGATGCACCGATGTTTGCCGTCGGTGAGAAAGTGCGTCATGCGAAGTTCGGTTCGGGCACCATCGCCGAACTCACCGGCAGTGGACGTGACCTGAAGGTGCGTATCGATTTTGAAGACGAAGAAATCGGCCGGAAGACCCTGGTGCTGGCGCAGGCCAAACTTGAACGCGGGTGGGAGTAGGTGTCGGTCAACAACGATGATGTGCTCCATGTGGCCCAACTCGCGCGCCTTGCGATCGACGATGCGCGGCTTCCCGGTCTCGTGGCTGAGCTGAACGGCATCCTGCAGCACATCGATGCGTTGCAGCAGGCCACGCTGCCGGCCGACCTCGGCGAGCATGCGGTGGCGGGAATGCCACTGCGGGCCGACGGCGTTCCTCCGGTTGCGCTGCAGCGCGCGCGCGAGGCGTTCGCGCCAGCCACTCGCGATGGATTCTTTCTCGTGCCCCGTCTCGCCACGCACGGCGATGCCGGGGCCTCGGCCTCCGAGGGCGACGCATGAGCGTGGAGTCGCTGAAGGCACACACGGTCGACGCGGCGTGGGCGCAGTACGACGCCGTCGATGCCGGTCCCACCGGTCTGAACGCCTTCCTTTCCATCGATCGCGCGGGGTCGCTGGCCGCCGCGGCGTCGGTGGTTGCGAGCGCCAGCACCGCCGATCTCGTCGGCGTGCCCGTTGCCATCAAGGACAACCTCGCCACGCTCACGTTGCCGACCACCTGCGGATCACGGATTCTCGAGGGGTACGTGAGTCCCTACGAAGCGACCGCTGTGCGGAAGCTTCGTGACGCCGGGGCGATCGTGATCGGCAAGACGAACATGGATGAATTTGCCATGGGATCGTCTACCGAAAACAGTGCCTACGGTCCCACACAGAATCCGGTCGATCGCTCGCGTGTTCCGGGTGGCTCCTCAGGTGGCTCCGCGGCGGCCGTCGCTGCCGGCGTCGTCCGGCTCGCGCTCGGCTCCGAGACCGGTGGGTCCGTGCGTCAGCCGGCTGCTTTTTGCGGGATCGTCGGGGTGAAGCCCACCTATGGACGCGTCAGTCGTTTCGGCCTGGTCGCCTATGCGTCGTCGCTCGATCACGTCGGCGTCTTCGCGCAGAATGTCTACGATGCCGCGCTCGGGCTTGAGATTATCGCCGGTCACGATCCGTACGATGCTACCTGCGCTGTGCATCCGGTGCCCGCGTTGCGCGAGTCGGCTTGGCGTACGGAAAGTGCACAGCCGCTCGCCGGTCTCGTGGTTGGTCGCCCGGTCGAGTACTTCACTGACGCACTCGATCCCCGCATTCGTGCCCACTGCGATGCATCTCTCGAGCGCCTGCGCGCGCTTGGCGCGGAGGTCCGCGATGTCTCGCTGCCGCACACGGCGCTCGCGATCCCGGTGTACTACGTGCTGGCGCCAGCCGAGGCATCGAGCAACCTCGCGCGCTACGACGGCGTGCGATACGGACAACGCGCGAAGGCCGATGGACTGCGCGAGATGTACGAGCGGACGCGCTCGGGCGGTTTCGGTGCCGAAGTGACTCGTCGCATTCTGCTTGGCACCTACGTGCTCAGTGCAGGGTACTACGACGCCTATTATCGTCGCGCGCAGACCGTCCGCGCGCTCATCACGCAAGACTTCGAGCGAGTCTTCGCCTCGGGCGTGCATGTGTTGTTTACGCCAACGGCACCAACGCCGGCGTTCCGCATCGGTGAGGTGTCCGATCCGTACGACATGTACCTCAGCGACATCTACACGGTCACGGCCAACCTCGCCGGCATTCCCGCTATGTCGCAGCCGATCGGCTTGGTCGACGGACTGCCCGTTGGCGGACAGTTCATGGCGGCCCGCTTCGACGAAGCCACGATGTTCAAGGCGGCGGCAGCCCTCGAGCACGCCATCGGAACGGAGGCCGGCGCATGAGCACAACATCGCCTACCACATCGCCAGCCCCCGGTGCGGCCATTGAATGGGAGCTGGTCATCGGGCTTGAAGTGCACTGCCAATTGAAAACGCGCAGCAAGATCTTCTGCGGCTGTGCGACATCGTTCGGCGAAGCACCCAATACCAACACCTGTCCCGTGTGCCTCGGGTTGCCGGGGGCGCTACCGGTGTTGAACGCGCACGCCGTCGAACTCGCGACGCGCGCTGCGTTGGCGCTTGGCTGCACCGTGCACGACACCTCGGTGTTCGCGCGCAAAAACTACTTCTATCCGGATCTGCCGAAGGGTTATCAGATTTCGCAGTTCGATCAGCCGATCGCGACCGGAGGGACGATCGTGGTCGATGACACCGTCGACCCGCCGCGCGCCATCCGTGTGCATCGTGTCCACATGGAAGAAGACGCAGGGAAATCGGTGCATGATCGGTTTCGCGACGCCACGGCGATCGATCTGAATCGCGCCGGCACACC
>JBBQAK010000238.1:0-6218 GCA_038316215.1 Gemmatimonadales bacterium
TACCGCACGATCTCGCAGCTGCGGGCCCTCGGCGGCGAAGGCATCCTCGTGACCCGCATCGAAAGGCTCGTGCCGTGACCGTTCCGCTCTTATCGGCACTGACCCTGCGCGCGCGGGGTCCGCTGGCCGACCTCGACGCCCCGACCCGCCGCGCGATCGTCGATCGATCATCCACGACAGACACAACCGTTCGGAGCCGAACGACAGCGATTATCTCTCGCGTCCGCGAGGAAGGAGACGCCGCGTTGTTCGCCTTCGCGCGTGATTTCGATCGGGTCGAGCTGCCCGCCATCGAAGTCCCGCGCACCGCTTGGGACGCCGCGCTGGCGTCGCTTGATCCGGAACTGCGCCGAGCGCTCGAGCGGTCCGCCCGTAACATCGCCGCGGTGCACGAGGCTTTTCGGCCCGTTGCCACGGAGTGTTCGCCTGAACCCGGTATCCGCGTGGGGCGGCGCCCCGACCCCCTCGCCCGCGTGGGGATTTATGCACCCGGTGGACGAGCGGCCTATCCGAGCTCGCTCTTGATGGGTGCCATCCCGGCGCGTGTTGCCGGTGTGGGTGAGGTAATTGTCTGTTCGCCCCCGGGCGCCGATGGCAGGCCGTCTCCGGTGGTACTGGCTGCGGCCGCCTTGGCCGGCGCCGATCGGGTGTTTGCCTTGGGTGGCGCGGGAGCGATTGCGGCGATGGCGATCGGCACCGACACGGTGCCGCGCGTGGACCGCATCATGGGACCGGGCAACGCCTTCGTGGCCGAAGCAAAGCTGCAGTTGGTGGCCGAGGTGGCCATCGACTCGCCGGCCGGCCCAAGCGAATTGCTCATTCTGGCCGATCACACGGCTAACCCGGCGGCGTTAGCGCGTGAAATGATGGCGCAGGCCGAGCACGACCCTGATGCGGCGGTCATCGCCGTGCTAGCGGGCTCTCCAAGCGAGGTAGCGGCATTGGCCGACGCGCTGGAAGCGGAAGTGCTCGCGCAGCTCGCGCAGGCCCCTCGTGCGCAGATCGTGCGCGACGCCCTCGCGGCGCGCGGCGCGATCGTGTCGGTACACACGATCGCCGACGGAATCGCCTTCGCCAACGAATGGGCGGCCGAGCACCTACTGCTCGTAGTCGCGGAACCAGTGCGGGCATCCACCCTCGCGGCCCTGCGCAGTGCCGGCACGATCTTCGTGGGCGAATCGAGCTCCGTGGCGTTTGGTGACTACATGACCGGTGCCAACCATGTGCTGCCCACGGCGGGTGCTGGGCGCAGTTACTCGGGGCTGTCCACGCTCGACTTCGTGCGCTGGACCACGTGGCAGGAAGTGTCGCCCAGCGCCGCTGACCGTCTGTCACGCGACGTGGGCATCTTCGCCGACGCGGAAGGATTACCCGCGCACGCGACGGCCGCCCGCGCGTGGAGCACCAATACGCCGAGCGTGCACGCATGACCGACAACACCCAACGTTTGGCTGTGGCGCGTGCCGCCTACGACGCCGTGCCGTTGTACGACCCCAAGCGCGCGCCGGTGGATCTCGACCTCACCGACAACACGAATCTGTGGGGCATACCGCCGGTGGCAGAGCGCACATGGCGCGAGCTGCCGGTGGCGCGCATTACGCGCTATCCCACGTTGTACGCCGCGGAACTCAAGCAAGCGCTCGCGGAGTTCGTGGGCGTGACGCCGGACATGATCGTGACGGGCTGTGGCTCCGATGATATTCTCGATAGCGCCATGCGCGCCTTCGGTGAACCGGGCGATCTCGTCGCCGGGTCTGAGCCGTCGTTCGCGATGATTCCGATCTTCGCGCGCATGAACGCGCTTGAATACACGGGGTGCGTCGAATTACCGTCGCACCAGCCAGACATCGACGCGTTGCTCGCCACGCAGCCGAAGTTGTTGTACCTCTGTTCACCGAATAATCCCACCGGCACCCTGTTGGCCCGCGAGACCATTGAACGTGTGCTGCGCGAGGCGCCCGGTGTGGTGTTCCTCGACGAAGCGTATGCCGAATTCGCCGGGGTGTCGGCGGTGGAGCTGGTGAAGCAGTCGGACCGGTTACTGGTGATTCGGACCATGTCGAAGGCGTTTGGGCTGGCGGGGCTTCGCATCGGCTACGCGATCGGACAGCCGTCGCTCGTGATGGAAGTCGAGAAGTCGCGCGGACCGTATAAGCTGAATGCGATGGCGGAACAGACAGCACTCGCCGCCCTGCAGCACGACATGCCGTGGGTGAATGACCACATCGCCCTCGCCGTCGCGCTGCGTGAGCGGCTGGCCGATGCACTGCGCACGCGCGGATTCGCCCCGCTGGAGTCGCATGCGAACTTTGTGTGCGTGCCGGTGGACGACTGCGTCAACGTGGGACTCGCCCTGCGCGAACATGGGGTGGCGGTCCGGCCGTTTCCGGCGTTGCCGCATATCGGCGATACGCTGCGCATCAGCGTCGGACCATGGCCGCTGCTCGAGCGCTTTCTCGCCGCGTTTGATGAGGTGATGGCTACACGGAGGTCCGCATGACGGAGGTCCGCATGACGGAGGTCCGCATGACGGGTATCACGCAAAACAGCGCGCCGCTGCGGGTCACGGTGTTCGACTACGGCGCTGGTAATTTGCACTCCTTGGTGAAGGCGATCGAAGCGGGCGGAGCCGTGGTGCACGTGGAAACCGACCCGGTGCTCGCGGTGCGCGACACCGATGCCGTGATCCTGCCGGGGGTGGGTGCGTTCGCACCGGCGGCCGAGCGGCTCGCGCCTGGGCGTGAGATCATGCGTGAGGCGCTGCTGGGCGGACTCCCCGTGCTCGGTATCTGTCTCGGCATGCAGCTGCTGTTCGACGGGAGCGATGAAGGGCCGGGTCGTGGACTGGGCGTCGTGGAAGGACAGGTCACGAAGCTTCAGGCCACTCAGATACCCCAGATCGGCTGGAATCGGCTGGAAGACATCACCGATCCGCTGCTGTTAGCGTCGGGACTCGACGTTGCATACTACGCCAACAGCTTCGTCTGTCGGCCCACATCCGCGCATGTGCGGTTCGTGAGTGCGTGGAGCGAACATGACGGCGACCGCTTCCCGGCGTCTGTTCGACGCGGCAACATCATCGGTACGCAGTTCCATCCGGAGAAGTCCAGCGCGCCCGGCGTAGCCTTCGTGCGTGAGTTCCTGCAGTTCGCCGCTTCCCTCAGGAGTGCCTCATGATTGCTGTACCCGCGGTGGATCTGCGTGGTGGCAAGTGCGTCCAGCTCGTCGGCGGAGACTATGACGACGAACGCGTGCGTCTCGACGATCCTGGTGCGGTGGCCGCCGAGTGGGTGCGTATCGGCTTCACGCGTTTGCATGTCGTGGATCTCGATGCGGCCACCGGGCGCGGACACAATCACGAGGTGATCCGCGAGATTCTGCGCGACGCCACGGTGCCTGTGCAGGTCGGGGGCGGTGTGCGCGACGAATCGCGCATCGAACGGCTGCTCGAGGAAGGTGCCTCTTGGGTGGTGGTGGGCACGCGCGCCATCGAAGACGAAGACTGGCGTCGCGAGATGGCCAACACGTTTCCCGGCCGCCTGATCATCGCGGCCGATGTGCGTGAGCGAAAAGTGGTCACGCGAGGATGGGCCGAAACCTCGCAGATCGATGTGATCGATTTCGTCTCCGAACTCGCCCAGTTGCCGCTGGCCGGCGTGCTGGTCACGGCGGTGCACCTCGAAGGCAAGATGGCCGGTACCGATCTCCCGCTCATGGAAGATGTGGCCGAGGCGAGTGCGTGGCCGGTGTTCGCCTCGGGTGGTGTGACGTCGTTGGATGATATGCGCGCGCTCGAACATCGTGGCCTGTCCGGTGCGGTGCTCGGCATGGCGCTTTACACGGGCGCGCTCGATGCGCGCCGTCTCGCAGAGGAGTTTGGCGCATGACCGTCGTGAATCGCGAATCGAAGGAAACCCAGATCCGGGTGGCGATCACCGCTGGTACGGGTGTGGCTACGGTGTCCACGGGCGATGCCTTTCTCGACCACATGCTGGTCGCATTTGCCCGATACGCGGGTGTGGATCTCGAGGTCCAGGCCACTGGCGATATGCGCCACCATCTCATCGAAGACGTCGCCATCACGCTCGGTCAGGCGGTTGCCGTCTTCGCACCAGCCGGATGCGCGCGCTATGGCGAGCGCACGGTCCCGATGGACGACGCCTTGGTGCAGGTCGTCCTCGACATCGGTGGACGTCCGTATTACGAGGGCAAGCTGCCGTCGAATCTGTACGAGCACTTCCTGCGGTCGTTCGCCGACAACGCGAAGGCCACGCTGCACGTGCGTGTGATCCGCGGTTTCGATAAACACCACATCATTGAAGCGGCGATCAAGGGACTGGGCTTTGCGCTGCGCGAAGCGCTTGTAGAAACGGGCGCGGTGTTCAGCACGAAGGGCAACGTACGTCTCTTGATCACGGATTCGTGATCGCATGTTGACCCGACGGGTGATCGTGTGCCTTGATGTGAAAGGCGCGCGCGTGGTGAAGGGTGTGCAGTTTGAAGGACTGCGCGACGTTGGTGACCCCGTCTCGCTGTCGGAACGGTACGAGCGCGAAGGCGCCGATGAAATCACGTTCCTCGACATCTCGGCCAGCGCCGAGGAGCGCGCCACGCTGCTCGATGTCGCGCGTCGCACCGCCGAGCGGCTGTTCATCCCGCTCACTATCGGCGGTGGCGTGCGCACGTCGGACGATGTCGCGCGCGCACTGCGTGCCGGCGCCGACAAGGTGTCGGTCAACTCGGCGATCGTGACGCGGCCGGAGTTGCTTACCGAAGCTGCCGATCGCTTCGGCGCGCAGTGCGTCGTGGCGAGCATCGACGCCAAACGCGACGCGAACGGCGTGTACAAGGTGTGGGTGAAGGGCGGACGTGAGGAAACACCACTCGAGGCCGTGGCCTGGGCGCAGGAGTGCGTAGCGCGCGGCGCCGGCGAAATTCTACTCACCTCCATCGACCGCGACGGCGCGCGCACCGGATACGATCTCTCCATCACGCGCGCCGTGGCCGACGCGGTGCATGTGCCGGTGATCGCGTCGGGCGGTGCCGGCATCGCTCAGCACCTGGTCGATGGCATCGTACAGGGCGGCGCCGATGCGGTGTTGGTGGCTGGCATTCTGCATGACGGCGTCACGACCGTACAGGCGCTCAAGCAGGTGATGCGCGAGGCAGGACTTCCCGTGCGCGTCACGACGGTCGGCGTGGGAGCATGACGCGACCCGACAGCGCGGCGGTGCTGCTGCAGGCGGCGGCCGAGGTTGCGGAGTATGCAGCCTCGATCGCGATGAAGTGGTATCGCACTGATTTGAACGTAGAAATCAAAGGCGATGGATCGCCGGTCACGATCGCCGACCGCGAGGCGGAGCGCGCTGCTCGTGCGTGGCTGGCTGCCCGCTTTCCGAACGACGGCGTGTTGGGCGAAGAGCTCGATGACGAGCGTGGCGATGCGCCGCGCCGCTGGATTCTCGACCCCATCGATGGCACGAAGGCCTTCGTGCGTGGCGTGCCGCTGTGGGGCACCCTTGTGGCCTGTTGCGAGGGTGATACCGTGCTCGCCGGTGCCGCCTGCTATCCGGCCGTGAAGGAAACGGTGGCGGCGGCCCTCGGTGAGGGTTGTTGGTGGAACGGATCACGGGCATCGGTCTCGCGCGTCGCGCAGTTACACGAGTCCACCACGCTGATTACCGACGACCGTTTCCTCGAGCGGCCGCACCGCCGCGCCAAGTGGCACGCCGTGTCGTCGGAGGCGGCCGTGGCGCGGACCTGGGGCGACTGCTACGGCTATTTGCTGGTGGCGACGGGCCGCGCCGAGGTCATGATCGACGACATCGTCAATCCGTGGGATGCGGCGGCCATGTATCCGCTGATTACAGAGGCCGGTGGCCGCTTCACGGACTGGCGAGGTCGCGATACCGCATTCGGCGGCGACGTGATCGCCACCAACGCGGCGCTTGGCGACATCGTTCGGCCCTATCTCGTCGAGCCTTTTGATCCTGTTGCTGGAGGATTGGTATGAGTACCCCCGTGCGCACCATTGCCTTTGATATCGACCAGCTCGACTTCACGAAGAGCGGTGGTCTCGTGACCGTCGTCACGCAGGATGTCGCAACCGGTGCCGTGCTGATGGTCGCACACGCGGATCGCGAGGCCCTCGAACACACGGTGCGAACAGGCGAGATGCACTACCGGTCGCGTTCGCGTGGCTTATGGCATAAAGGTGG
>JBBQAK010000233.1:0-6349 GCA_038316215.1 Gemmatimonadales bacterium
GGACGTCGCCCAGCACTTTCGTGTACTCGGCGTTCGTGACGGCCGTCGGTGCCACGATGTTGACGGGGCCGTGCACATCGTCGCGCATCAGGCAGAAGTGGATGGCGCCGACCTCGTCGTCGAGCGCGATCGGACTCACCCACTGCGTGCCCGGTCCGAGGGTGCCACCCACGCCGTAGCGGAACAACGGGGCCTGCGTGCCGAGGGCGCCACCGGCGGCGCCTTGCACGATACCCGTGCGCAAATGCACGACACGGATGCCAGCCTGCTCGGCCGGCGCCGTTGATCCCTCCCAGGCACGTCCGACCTCCGCGAGATAGTCGTCTCCCACGGTACTGCGTTCATCGAGCAGCTCGTCACCCCGACTGCCGTAGATGCCGATGGCCGAGCCGCTGAGCAATACGCGCGGCTTGCGCGATAGCTGCGCGAGCGTATGCGCCAGCAGCAACGTGCTTTCCACACGGCTGCTCTTGAGCGCGGCGCGATGGGCACTCGTCCACCGCGACGCGATCGAGGCACCGGCCAGGTGAATCACCGCATCGACACCTTCGAGCGCGCGGGGATCGAGCTGTCCGCGTTCGGGATTCCACTGAATGTCCTGGCTGCCGGGCTTCGGCGTGCTGCGACCGATACGGATCACATCGTGGCCGCCGGTGGACAAAAACGCCGTCAGTTGGGTGCCGATAAAGCCCGACGCGCCGGTAATCGCGATGCGCAGGCGTGGCCGGTCGGCGAATGCCGCATGACGTGCCAGATCACCAAGCATGACCGCGTGTCGATACGCGAACACCCGCTCAAGCGTGCGCTGCGTGTACCCGCCGGCCACCGCATTGCCGAGCCCGCCAAGTGGCAGTTCATAGCGGATATGGTCGTCCAGCGTGCTCGAGTGCGCGTCGATCGGCGCGAAGCCGTGCGTGTGCTCCCAGACCGCGAACGGTCCATCGCGCATGACATCGCGGAACTGTCGATTCGCGATGTAGTCCCGATGTTCGAGCGTCCACGTGGTCGGGACCGGACCGGCGTGCACCTGCAACACCACCTTCGCCCCGTCACGGATACCACCCGTGTGCTCCAGCACCTTCGGGCGATCCCACGGTGGCGACAACCGCTCGAACGCGCCCGCGCGCTCATGCCACGCGAACAGCGCCTCGACTGGGACGGGCGCCTGCACCTGCTTCCGGAATTCCTGCATTGACACGATCACTCTCCACTGCGGCGACCCGCCTCTACCAGCCCCTACGCTACCAGCCGCCAGCGTCCTCGAGATCGAGGACCCGCCAGCAGTACCAACTGGCAACGCTTGCCCATGGACGCCAGTTCCGCGCCACCTTTTCGAGGCGCGCGGCGTCCGGTAGTACTCGCATGCGATAAATGCGCTGTGCGCCCCTCCGCACCCCGAGGTCCAGCACTGGGAGCACATCGGGACGGCCGAGCCGGAACATGAGGAACATCTGCGCGGTCCAACGTCCCACGCCGCGCACCGCGACCAGCGCGTCGATCACCGCGTCGTCGTCCATCGTGTCGATTACTTCGAGTGGCAGTCGGCCTTCCTCGGCATGTCGCGCGAGATCGACGATCGCGCGCGCTTTCGCCGTCGAGAGTCCGCAGACGCGGAGCGTGGCCTCTCCGGACGCCAGGATCTGGGCCGGCGTGGGCGCTTCGGCGCGATCCCCGATACGCTCTTTGAAGCGCCCATAAATCGCCGAGGCAGCGCCACCCGAAAGCTGTTGAAAAACGATCGCCCGCGCCAGATGATCGAAGTGCGTGCCGTCGGCGCGCGGAATCATCGTGCACGGGCCCACGCGTTCAATGGCAACCGCCATCTTCGGATCGCTGGCACTGAGTGCCGCGACCGCCTGCTTCAGGCGGCGCGGCGTCAGTCGGACCGTCGTCAACGCCCGCTCACATCGACAACGAGAACATGATGTGCGCCTTTGGCGTACCGGGAAGCATCAGCCACGGCTTCGTATCCGACGGCGTCGTCGACAAGCCCGTGGTCGCGGCCGTAGCGAACGGAATGTAGACCACGAACAACGGGTTGCCCTTCTTCACCGTGCCCGACGCCGCGTCGAACGCGTCCTTCGCGCCAAAAATCTGATACAACGACGCCGGTGCTGTGGGCATCTTGATCTTCCCCGCCTTCACCTCGGCAAAGCGCACCGTATCGACCTGGGCGCCCTTCACGCCGGACTCGCGCAACGCGCGACCACGGGCCATGAACGGATCCATCGAGTCATGGTAGCACGACACGTGGAATTGCTCTTCGGCGGGATCGTCGGCCAGGCACATCATGCCGTTCTTGGTGGGGCGAAGCCATTCTAACTTGCCGGCCGTCTTGTACCCCATCACGCCGGCGCCGTCACGCATGTCCTTCGGGAGCGCCTGCGTGGCCGCCGTGATCTGCTCCGCCACCGGCGGCGGCGTCTGCGCACCGATTGCAGCTCCGGCAAGCGACAGGGCCGCCGCACAGGTCACGACACAGCTGGTTCGAAACATCATGGATTGAGCTCCCGGGAATACGGACGAAAAGTGACCGTTGTGAATACCACCATGAATGATATTCTAGTCCGTATATGGCCACCTCCACAAATGCGGTGCCCGACACCGACGCGCTGATGCGCTTTGCCAGGCGGGTCTCGCACGACATCAACAACTTCTCGACCGTCGTCCGGACGTATAGCGAACTGCTGCTTTCCGACATTCCCGTGGGCGATCCGATACGCGCCGACGTCGAGGAGATTCATCGGGCCGCCGATGCGGCGATCCGGTATCTCCAGCGGGTCACCCAGTTTTCACGCGCTGGACATATGCGTCGGCAACCCACGTCAGTCGACGACGGCATCGCCGACGCGCTCGCCGTGGTGGCTTCCGAGCAGGGCGACCGAGCCGTGGACGTGACGCACGGGGGCGGACAGATTCACGCTGATGCGAACTGGTGGCGCGACGTCATGATCGAGCTGCTACGCAACGCCCATGATGCCGCGCCGCCGGGCCGCCCGATCGTGGTCCGTAGCGCCCTTGAAGACGGAGCGGTCGTCGTGGAGGTCGAAGACGACGGAGAGGGCATTCCGGCCGACCTGCGGGCGACTGTGACCGAGCCATTCGTCACGTCCAAACAGGGGGTGCGGGGTGCGGGTATCGGTCTGGCGATCGTCGCTGCGTTCGTGGACACGCTCGGGGGCTCGATCGATTTCGAACGCATCGACGGCACATCCGACGCGACGTCCGCGACTGGAACGCACCGAACGCGCGTACGCATGGTGTTGCCAGCGGCACGCTCCGCCGGCTGACGACCACACCGCGTGCCCGCGTACTACACGCGGGTGGCGGCGATAGCGTGCAGGAGTGCGTCAGCGATGCGGTCCAGCGGCAGCACATCGACGGCCGCATCAATTTTGACGGCTTCACGTGGCATACCGTACACGACGCACGTGTCCTCGTTCTGCGCGACGGTATACGCGCCGGCCTCGCGCATGGCCAGCAGTCCCTTCGCGCCGTCGGCGCCCATACCGGTCAACAGCGCGCCCACGGCATTCCGTCCGGCGCTGCGCGCGACGCTCTGAAAGAGCACGTCCACCGCTGGACGCTGGTGATGCACCTTGGGACCGTCCTTCACGCGAACCGACCACCGGGCGCCACTGGCCTGCAGCACCAGATGCTTGTCCCCGGGCGCTACAAGCGCGAGGCCGGGCACGACGTAGTCACCGTCCTTCGCTTCCTGAACGCGAATCGCACACACCTGGTCGAGTCGCTTCGCGAACGACCGCGTAAAGTGTTCCGGCATGTGCTGCACGATCACCGTGCCCGGTGCGTCGACCGGGAAACGTCGGAGCACCTGTTCGAGCGCCTGCGTGCCACCGGTGGAGGCACCGAGCGCGATGATCTTGTTGGTCGTATTCAACGACGCGATTGCCGAACGGCCGGGCACCAGCGGTGCGTCAAGCGCTTCCGCGCGCGTGACGACGCGGGCATGCGACGCGGCGCGCACGGCGCGCACCAGCTCCTCGGCGACATCACCCGCGGCGAGCGAGGAACCCGGTTTCGCAATGACCTCCACCGCACCCAGCGCCAGCGCGCGCAGTGCGGTCTCGCTGTTCTGCGGGGTGAGCGAACTCACCACGACGACGGGCAGCGGGAAATGCCGCATCAGCTTGGACAAGAAGGAGAGTCCATCCATCCGTGGCATTTCGATATCGAGGGTAATCACGTCGGGTCGCAACTGTACGATGCGCTCACGCGCGACATACGGATCGGTGGCCGTACCGACGACTTCGATGTCATCGTGCTTTGACAACGCGTCGGACAAAATGCGGCGCACGAGTGCCGAGTCGTCCACGATCAAGACGCGCACGACTCCTGGCTTATGCAGCGGTCCCGTTGAACTGGGCCGCAGGGCACCCGGTGTGGATATCGTAGTCACGCCGCGCTCACCGAACCTTGGGGAACCGGCGCGGTGCGGCCACGTTCGCCAAAAAGAGAGCGCACCGTTTCGGTGCGGCCGTCGACCGCGAGCAGGTTAAAGGCCATGAGCGGGTATCCGGTGCATCAGAGCGTGCGTTGGGCGCCGTTGATCTTGAGCGTGACTTCGCCTGTGGTCACGTCCACCCACATCGTTCGGGACGTCTGTACGCCCCCTGTCTCGTGCGCATGCAGGAGCACTCCGTTCCTCCACAGCAGCCTGCGCAGCGCGATCATATTGTGTTTACCGATCTGGAAACGGTCGTCTTCTTCACGAACACCGGCATGCGCGCCGCCGGCCACCTTCACCTGCATGCGCTCCTTTTTGGCGCCAAGTGTGTAGCATGCTTTGAACAGGAGCGGCACGCCGCTGTCCACGAACATGGCGGGCCGCTCCTTCATCTTGGCCTCGTCGATGGTACCCGTGGGCAACATGACGTGCAGCAGTCCCGCCACGGCCACCGTCGGGTCATACACCACGATACCAAGACAGCTGCCGAGGGCGTAGGTGATCAGTCGCTCGCCCGGGGTGTTCGACACCTTCACATCGGCGACGCCCACGACCCGATCGACCACGCGCACGGGCACAATCGTCGTCACGCTACTTCACGTAGACCGCCGGCTGCACATACCGAAAGCGGTGTGTGAGGCCGGTGAGACTTTCCGAGTGCCCGACAAACAGATGTCCACCGGGGCGAAGCAGCGCCCAGTAGCGCTCGACGAGTTGCTGCTGCGTGGCTTTGTCGAAATAGATCATGACATTGCGACAGAGAATGGCATCGAATGGCCCCTGCATCGGCCACCGGTCCATCAGGTTCAGCTTCGCGAAGTGGACCAGTCGGCGGAGCGACTTCCCCGCTTCGCAGACCTCGCGTCCCTGAGCATCGCGCGTGCGCGTCCAATACTTCTGCATCCAGGTCGACGGTACGTCGGCCATGCTTTCGGCGGGGTACAAAGCCGCTTTCGCCGTGGCGAGGACGCGATGACTCAGGTCAGTCGCGAGAATGCGCACGTCGCGCGAGCCGATGTCGCGAAAGGTCTCGTGTGCGAGCATCGCGAGCGTGTACGGCTCTTCACCGCTCGAACAGCCCGCACTCCAGATCCGCACCGGACCCGTCAACGCGGGGAAGACCGTATCGCGTAAGTAGTCGAAGTGCGACGCCTCGCGCAGAAAGCTGGTCTTGTTCGTAGTGAGCGCATCGATCATCTCGGCGAACTCGCGGCGCGACGGCTCCTGCTCCACGAAATCCAGATAGGCCTCGAAGTCGGGGAGATTGAGTGCGCGAAGCCGCTTAGCCAAGCGGGCGCGAACAAGTCCCTCCTTCCCCTCGCGCATGCGGATTCCCGCGTGCGCATGCAGCACGTTGGAGATACGCGCGAACTGCACGGGGGAGATCTCGCAATCCGTGAAGAACGCGTGGCTGGAGACAGGCGCAGACACGGGGCCGAATGCGCTCGACGACGGAATGCGCGTCAGAGGGCGTGCGCCTGCGCGGCTTCGAGCGCCGCGATCTCGTTGCTGGCAAGTACGCGGTCGATATCGAGCAGCAGCTTGACGCGTCCTCCGGCTTTGCCGATGCCGAGCAGGAACTCGGTGCGGATGCCGGCGCCGAAGCTCGGCGCATCCTCGATGTCGGCGTCCGCAATCGCCACGACTTCACTCACGCGATCGACCACGATGCCGGTCTGGATGCCGCGCATCTGCACGACGATGATGCAGCTGTCTATGCTGCCGTCGCGCTCCATGCCGAACTTGCGACGGAGGTCCGTGATCGGAATCACCTTGCCGCGCAGGTTGATAACGCCGCGCACGAACTCCGGCATGCGGGGCACCCGCGTGATCGGCTGCATACCGATGATCTCGCTCACCTTCAGAATCTCGAGGCCGTAC
>JBBQAK010000137.1:0-9169 GCA_038316215.1 Gemmatimonadales bacterium
ATCGGCACCGCGCCGATGGACAGCCCGAGGATCACCATCACGAGCAACAGTAACGCGCCCAGGCCCCACGCAATCCACGGGGACTGCAGGGTATGATCAGCGGGGTCGCGTGGGGCGTGGTTCACGGAAGCGAATCGCGCAATTCGGGATGTAGCGCGCGAGCCAGCTGCACAGCGGCCATCCCCAGCACCACAGAGGGGCGACCAGTGACCGCGGGATCCTGCACGACAAATCGCCGCTCACGCACGGCGCGGACGGCCTGCCACGAGGGGCTGGCGGTGAGCGTCGCGGCCCGCGTGACACCGGCAACCATGATGTCGGGATCGCGCTTCGCAATTTCCTCGATCGACACCGGCGGCGACGGCGCATCCATGTCGTGGAAGACGTTCTCGGCGCCGGCAATCGTGAGCAGTTCATCGATGTAGCTGCCACCACCGATCACGAGCAGTGGCGATTCCCACGCCGGCCACACCACCCGCGGTCGTGGCCGCGATGCTGTCAGCGCGCGCACGCGATCGAGCGTGGACTGCACGGAATCACTCACGACCCGCGCACGACCATCGGCGCCGACGGCACGACCAAGCACGGCGAGCATGCGGTGAAACTGCGCGATATGATCAACGCGAAGGGCAATCGTGCGTACGCCGGCACGCGCCAAGGCATCGGCCGCAGCGCGATTCTCCGCCGTGGCATAGAGCACCACGAGTGTGGGCCGCGCGGCGAGCACCGCTTCGATGTTCGGACGAATGCCATCGCCGAGCGCCGCGATGCGGCTCACTGCTGTTGGATACTCGTCCCATCGCGAGCGACCAACCAGCAGCGAGTCGGCACCAATCGTGAAGATCGCTTCGGTGGCGGCAGGATTGAGCGACACCACGCGCGCGGCATATCGCGCATCGGAGGGTAACGGCGTACCGAAATCATCGGTGTCCGCGACCGCCGCGACCGCCGCGACCGCGACTGCGCTCGCGGCCGTGTTCGCGGCCGTGTTCGCGGTCGTGTTGTGCGTGTCCAGCGTATCAGTATCCGCACGCGAGCACGCCACCGCGCCGATGAACGGCAGCATGGCGAGTAGCGCACGGCGTACTAATCGTGGGTGAGGATACAAAAGAGGCGTCCTCTCCCACGAGAAGACGCCCGAGCACGCGTGCACATCGTACGGATACATACGAGAGCACGTGGCGCGAGCCCCCCCTCGAGGGTCTTCGTCCGAGAATGAGCGCGGGTCGTCTCCTGGCTCCGGGTCGCTCCACTCGCCTTCCCGACCCGAAGGTCAGTGGCATCGTAAGTGTCGCTGCTGCATCGCGTGTGACTGCTCGCGTTGCAGATCCCGTTACAGTGGCGGGGCCGCACCGGCATTAAACCGGTTTCCGTGTCCTGCGCTCTGAAATCAGTTGTCCGCCGCGCCGAATGCGCGACAGCAGCAACCTACTTTCGCGTGCCCTGGTCGGCAAGCGCGGCGCCGAGCGCGCCCTTCAGTTCGGTGCGACGGGTGTCGTAGGCCTTTTTGACCGCGTCCGACGGCTCGGCGATGCGGGCATACGTTTCATCAAGGGCGGCGATCTCCTGCGCCAGCCGTTCGTGCAGCGGCGCATCCGATTCACGCGGACGCATCGTGGGCTCGACGGCCACGCGACTCGCGGCACGGCGCTGCATGGAGCGCATGAGCACGACCATCATGAGGAGGCCGATGGCGACCAGTAGACCGGCGATATACAAGTTGCGCGCCGGTGCGCCCGACGACGGCAGTTCGATGATGAGTTCTGCGTTGGGCTGCACATCCTGCGAGAGAAAGCGCCGGAAGGTGCGGCCTTCAAGCGTGACCGGGTCGACGTTGGCGAAGCCTTTACCGGTAACGAAACCCTCCGGCTCTTCGAGGAGCACCTCGAACACGACGGCACCGCCTTCGGCGCGCATCTGCAGCGGGAAGCTGCTGTTCGGCACCTTGTACGAGAACGCCACCTGCTTGATACCCGGCGCGATGGGCGCGTACACGGACACGCGACCGGGTCCCGCGACGAACGCATCGGGGGAGATCTCGCCTTCATTGGCGCGCACATCGAGCGCCGACGCCGGGACGGAGATACTCCACGTCGGCATCGGCGATGTCGTATCGGTGGCCACCAGGGTGCGCAGACTGTCGTTGGACAATTCGAACACTTCGATGACGGTGCGGAATTGCGAGGTATCGGCTTTGCCGACGATCAGATGCCGCCCTTTCACCGTGAGCTGAAAGCGCACCGACGTGGTATCGAACACCGTGATCTCGGCGTCGTCGCCACGCGACTCGGCGCTCCTGAGCGGTGGCGTGAAGTACGCGATACCGCCCCACGTCGTGGATGCGAAGTACACGCCGTCGCTGGTGCCGAACGGCGTCCATCGAAACTGATAGTGCCCCTTCGCGTCGGTACGAATGGAGTCGATCGGCCCAGCGGTGTCCTTGCCGACGCGATGCAACGTGACCCACGTGCCCGCGGCGGGGCCCATACCCGTCGAGTCGGCATTGACGCTGACCGGACGGCGGACGCGACCGTCGACGGAGCGCGTTTGGGCGTTGAGCCCGGTCGCGGTCATAGTCGCACACGCGGCGACGAACGTCAGCGCGAGGAATCGGAGAAATGACGGAAGTCGGGACACGCGGAGGACAATCGGGTTGAGGAGCGGAAACGTCAGGGCGAGAACTTACCGAAATCTTCCGGCCGCAGATTCTCGAGATAGGCCTTGAGCTGTTCGGCCGTGAGTTCACTGTCGGGAGGCTCGACGGAGAGCTCGACTTCGTCGTTGTCCTGGTCGTCATCGACGGCGGTCAGCAGCAGGGACGGCGCGAAGATCGGCGCGTCGAGGCGCAGCGCAATGGCGATGCAGTCCGACGGGCGGGCATCGACTTCCACCACGCCCTTCGGTCCTTCGACCTGCATCTCCGCGTAGTAGGTGCTCTTCTGCACGCGGGTGATCGAGACGCGGCGCAACGTGCCGCCCAGTGCGAGGATGAGCGACTTGCAGAGATCGTGGGTAATCGGACGTTCGCGTTTCACCTGATTCATCTGCATGACGATCGATTCCGCTTCTGGCTGACCGATCCAGATCGGAAGCACGCGCCGCCCATCTCGTTCGCGCAGAACGACGACATAGGAGTTGGTCGCGCTGTCGAGCCCGAGCCGGGCCACCGTCACTTCCACCATCATGGTTGCACCTCGTGCAAGCGAGCGCGAGGACGACACGCCGTGCGCGCGGCACACCACTCCGCACGTCTCGTGCGGAGCGATGCGCCGTCGCCACTCACCGGATCGCGCGCTTGAGCGCCGCGACGCGGTCGGTGCGTTCCCACGTGAACGTGGTCCGGGCCGTGCGGCCACGACCGATGGTCTCCGGACGGCGACCGAAATGCCCGTACGCCGCGGTCGCCTGATAGATCGGCTTGCGCAGATCCAGGTCGCGCGTGATGCCGCGGGGCGTGAGATCGAACACGACATTGACCGCGGACTCGATGGCGCGATCGGACACCACCCCGGTGCCGAAGGTCTGCACGTACACCGACACCGGCTGCACGACGCCGATGGCATAGGCCACCTGCACTTCGCAGCGCGTCGCGAGCTTGGCCGCCACGATGGTCTTGGCCACCCAGCGCGCGGCGTAGCACGCCGAGCGATCGACCTTGGACGGATCCTTGCCGCTGAACGCACCGCCGCCGTGCCGTCCCATGCCGCCGTACGTGTCCACGATGATCTTGCGTCCCGTTAACCCGGCATCACCCTGCGGACCGCCAATCACGAAACGCCCGGTGGGATTGATGTGGGTCTTGAGCCGCTTGGGCAAATACTCCTCGGGGATCGACGTCATGATGACGTCGTCGAGGATGGCGCGACGGAGTTTGGTGTTCGAGACCTTTTCGTCATGCTGGGTGGAGATCACCACCGTGTCGACCGCAATCGGCCGATCGCCTTCGTAGATCACCGACACCTGCGCCTTGCCATCCGGGCGGAGCCACGGCAGCGTGCCGTCCTTGCGCAGCGCCGCGAGGCGATGCGTGAGCGCGTGGGCGAGCTGGATCGGCAACGGCATGAGTTCGTCCGTTTCGTCGGTCGCGTAGCCGAACATCATGCCTTGGTCGCCGGCGCCGCCGGTGTCCACGCCCTGCGAAATATCAGGCGACTGCGCGTCGATGGTGCTCATGACGGCGCAGGTCTTGTTGTCAAAGCCGTACGTGGCGTCGGTATAGCCGATCCCTTCGATGGTTTTGCGCACGATATCCGGCAGCGGCACGTAGGCCGACGTCGTGATCTCACCGGCGATCACCACCAATCCGGTCGTGACGAGGGTCTCACAGGCGACGCGCGCCGCGGGATCCTTGGCCAAGATGGCATCCAGCACGGCATCAGAAATCTGATCCGCGATCTTGTCCGGATGTCCTTCGGTCACGGACTCCGACGTAAACAGGTGACGATCGGCCACGCAGCACTCTGGGTAGAAGGTTCGTGCGAGAGGGTCTCGCGTAGACTAGTCCGCTAGGAAAGTGCGGGCAACCCGCCCGACTGGGCGGCCGCATCGAGCTCCGTGCGCAAGCGACGGCGCAAGAGCGTTTCCGCTTCGCGCGCAGTGGAGGTTCCCAATGCCGTCTGCGCCGCATCCTCGGCCGCCGACATGCGTACACTCCGGATGACGCGCTTCACCTCGCCGACGGCACGCGGGGCGACGCTCAGTTGCCGGACCCCGAGTCCCATCAGCGCGAATACCGCCAGCGGCTGCGAGCCCATTTCGCCGCAGATGCAGACATCGATCCCATTCGCCGCACCCGTCGACTGCACCTGCGCAATGAGACGCAGCACGGCCGGATGAAACGGGGTGAACCGGGGGGCCAGATTGGCGTTGCCCCGATCGACCGCCAGTGTGTACTGCACGAGATCGTTCGAGCCGATGCTGAAGAAGTCAACGTCGCGCACGAGCGTATCGCAGGCCACGGCGGCGGCCGGCGTTTCCACCATCACGCCCAATGGCACGTCGTCCCGGAACGGGACGCGCCGCTCGGCGAGTTCGGCCACCGCTTCACCGATGAGCTGACGCGTCTCACGCACTTCGTCGACGGTGACGACCAACGGCAACATGATGCGCAGATCGCCGTGCACGGCGGCGCGCAGGAGCGCGCGCAACTGCACCTTGAACAACTCGCTCTCGTCGAGGCACATCCGGATGGCGCGCCAACCGAGGAAGGGATTGGCTTCTGCAGGGAACCCACCGATGGGCAACTTATCGCCGCCGACGTCGAAGGTGCGGATGATCACGGGTCGCGTGCCGAACGCTTGAATCACCTTCTTGTACGCCTTGTACTGCTCTTCCTCGTCGGGCATGGTGGCGCGGCCGACCACCAGAAACTCGGTGCGCATGAGGCCCACGCCATCGGCGCCACTGGTCGCCGCCATCTCGGCTTCTTCAGGGATGTCGACGTTGGCACGAATGACCATACGGACCCCGTCGCGGGTGATCGCTTCGCTGTGGGCGATCTCGCGCATCTCACCCTCCCGCCCCGCTTCCTGCTGCACGCGCAGCCGCGCGTCCTCGATCTCGTGCTCCGACGGCGCAATGATGAGTGTGCCGTCGGCGCCGTCCAGGATCGCGATCTGGCCCGGCACCAGGAATGACAGGGCGCTACGCAGACCGACAACGGCAGGCAGTCCGAGTGAGCGGGCAAGGATCGCGACGTGTGCCGTCGCAGTACCCGCTTCGGTCGCGATGGCCGCGATGCACGACCGATCGAGCTGCATCGTGAGCGACGGCGTCAGATCGTGCGTGACCAGAATTGCGTTCGCGCCGGGCGGCACATCAACGGGGTCGTGGTCAGGCAGATCGAGCAGCATGGACAGCACACGGATGTGCACGTCCATGAGGTCGCCGACCTTTTCGCGCAGCATGGGCGAGGTGTGACGCGCGAAGTGCCGCCGCCACTCGAGCAGGACAATGTCGAACGCCTTTTCCGCGCCGAGATTCTGGCGGATCAGGGCTTCGGTACTGCGCGTGAGTTCCCCATCGTCGAGAATGGAGATCTGCACATCGAAAATCGCCGCTTCTTCAAGGCCCGCCTGCTGCTCCGCACGGGCGCGCAGGTGGCGCAGGCGATCGCGGGCGCGTTCGAAAGCGTCGTGCAAACGCACGATTTCCGCATCGATGTCGTCATCATCGATGAGGCGATGCTTCACTTCGGGCACTTCCCAACGGAGGAGATGCACCGGTCCGACGACGATTCCCGGCGACGCGGGAATGCCGCGGAGGACTGATTGCATCAGCTCTCCCCGAACCGCGACGCGACGAGGTTCGCCAGCGACTCCAGCGCATCTTCGGCATCGGGCCCCGACGCACGCAGGATGATCATGGCGCCGTGTTCGGCCGCCAACATCATGACCCCCATAATGCTCTTCCCATTCACTTCGAGGTCATCGCGCGAGATCGTGATGTCGCTTTTGAAGCGCGAAGCCGCTTTGACCATTTCCGCGGCCGGTCGGGCATGGAGTCCATGCTTATTCACGATTTGGACTGATCGTTCAGCCATCAACGCACCACCGAGTAGAGGACGAAGGCCGCGAGCAGGAACAGGACGACGCGCCATCCCTCGGCGCGCCCCTGTAGTCGCACAAGGAGCACGGCCAGGAGCGGCGTCACGACGGCGACGCCCACAGGAATGGGAGTCAGCGGTGCCGGTCCGCCGATGGCACGATGAACCGCGAGGGGCAGCGCCAATCCGCCCAACACGGCTGATACTCGTCCAATGTAGCGCGGACCGTGCTGAAGTACTGGATGCCCGAGGGCCGTCGCCACGCGCAGCCCATGGCGCCAGCCGGCGCGGAGAGCCCAGTCACGCAGGCCCAGGTGCCCGATGTTGTACAGGACGAGAAAGCCAAGCACGACCACGAGCGCCGAGGCGCCGACGCCGAAGAGCAGCAGCGCGACGAGGGAGCAGGCGGGCAGCCACGCGGCCCAGACCAGACGGTCCCCGACGCTGCCGAGGGGCCCGCAGAGCGCGGTGCGGAATCGTTCGATGCGCTGGGGAGCGACCTGCTCCACCTCGGCCCGGGCGAGCGCCCCGATGGCCAGTGCCGCGAGGTAGGGATGGGCGTTGAAGTACACCGACTGCCGCGCCAACGCCTCGCGGTACGGCTGCCCGTCGATGCCCCCGGGCAGCTGCCGCAGTGCGGGTTCGACACAGAACCCGACGCCGTTCCCGACGAGGATCTCGTAGTTCCACGAGCCTTGAATGGCGAGACAGCGCAGATACATGGACAGCCGCAGACCGGTGTCCATCTGCGGTGCCGACACCAGTCCTGCCACCGGCATGCTGATGGTGTCAGTGCGTAGGGCGTCCTGGTTCAGAAATTCGTCAGGCACCGAGCACCACCATGAGCGTGCCCACGGCCAGCGAGATCAAAAAGAGCCGCCGGGTGCCGCTGATCGCGTGGAAGTCTTTCCAGACGGACGCCGCGGCCACAGCCGCCACGCAGGTCACCACAATGGCCCGCGACAGGTCCTCAGGGACGCTCCAGCGGCCGTTGACCTGCTCGGCCAGCAGATGTCCGGGAATGTAGGACAACGCGCCTACGAGGGCCGCCCTGACGAGATCGAGGGTCATCCCGAAGACCTGTAGCCCGACCACGGTATTGCGATTGCCCGCTGCCAGTTGGCCGAGTCGCGGACGCGCGAATCCGGCGATGATCTGGCGATGCTTGATCATGGAGAGTCCGCCGATCCATGCGGTCGCGATGCCGAGGGCGACGGCGACGGCGAACGACCCGGCCAATGGCATCGCCCCGGAGGTGGCTCCGGTGGCGGCGACGGCTCCCGCCACGACCGACGCGCTGCCCCATTCCGGATACCGCGACGCGCCGACGGGCAGTGCTTCGAGCGCGAGACACTCGAGCGCGGCGCCGCACACCAGACCGGCGACGGGAGCGCCGACGAAGGCACCACCCAACGTCGCGGCCACGATCGGCCGCGAGGTCATTGCCTGCGGAAAGCTGACCACATCGAGTCCGATGACGCCGGCCAGCAGCGACAACGGCAAAATGTCGAGCCACCACGTCGGCCCAGGCATCAGCTCCCCGTGGTGGACGCCAGCAGTTCGACGAGCGGCACGGGGCGCGCACTGGGTACGTCTTGCGCGAAAACGTCGACCCCAAGCGCCGCGATCTCCCGCAGCCCCTGCTCTTCGGCGGGCGTGAGAAACACGAAGCGCAGTCGCTGCACGCGACCGGGCGAGTGATGGACGCCGCCTACATTCACGGCGCGAATGCGACCATCGGCCTGCGAGACGAGTCGCCCCATCGTGCCGATATCGCCAACGAGCACAATGCCCGGCTCCGGGCGCTGCTGCAGCGCGGTGAGATGGGCGGCGGCGTCTTCGACCGTGTAGAACTGCACGGACATCTCGGGGGGCACGCCCATGCGATAGAGCTCCTGTTCCCACTCGCTGGACGCGACCTCGTCGTCGACCAACACGATGAAACGGAGTTCGAGCGGTTGCCCCCATCCGACCACGACCTGGCCGTGAATGAGTCGATCATCGATGCGGTACAGCGCGATGGGCATCGGTTCAGGCGCCGTGAACCGCCATCGATGCGCGCCCGCGCTCGATGGCCGTGTGCACTGCGACGATCGGATCGACCGAGTCCTGCATCGCGAAATCGAGAAGTAACGAGAGGTTGATACCGGTCACCAGCAGCACACCGGGGCGCGCCCGGATCATACGGCGCACCGCCATGGTGCAGCTCCCCGCGGGGAGATCGGTGAAGATCACGCGCGCACCGGTGTCATCCAGTGCACGCGCGAGCGTTTCCTGAATGTCATCGAGACACAGCCCGGTATTGGACATCGCCAGAAAAGATGCCCCCTTGCCGGTGATCTGCTCCACGGCGGAAATAATGCCGCTGGAAAACGATCCATGACCGGCGACGATGGCACGGACAGTCGCTGGTGCGACGTCGGTGTCGGCGGCGGTGTTCACGCGTGCATCCCCATTACTCATCATCCTCCTGCAGGTATCGCTGAACATCGGACGTCCGGCGCATCTGGCCAATCAACCGTTCGTTGAAGGCCGTTGCCGAATCATAGCCGCGATAATACCGCAAGAGATGGTTCATCGCGATGACTTCGGCGATGACGGTGATGTTCTTGCCCGGATTGAGGT
>JBBQAK010000353.1:0-4298 GCA_038316215.1 Gemmatimonadales bacterium
CGTCCGCCCCGCCGTCATGCTTTCGAATGTCCTCCAAGACGCGTACCGCAGCGCCGGCCCAACGCCGATCCGCATCCGAGAGCGACAGCACGATAACCGGCTCGCTATCGGGGAGCGCCGACAGCGCCACCGGCTCCGCATGGTCTCCGAAGCCGCTCCAGCGATCCGCCCGTAACATCGCGGGGGTGGCGAGTCGCAGCGACGACTCATGCGTGGCGGGGTCGTGCAGATCACGGAACCCGCCGAACTGCTGGCGCACGGACAACGTGAGATCGTCGTGCGTGTCCGCGAAGTTCGACATCAGCACACCCAGCGAGTTCGTCGAGCTCAACGCGCCGTGCGTGCCGCCCAGCGGCCGCATGCGGTTGGCCACCGACACGGCCCCGAGGCCCACGCGCTTCGTATCGCGGAGCGAGACGAGAATCGGTGCCGGATTGAGTGTGATCGTCGTGTGTCCACGCACGATGCGCGGCGGCGCTGCCGGGAACGGTTCGTCGGCGGTATAGCGCAGCCATGTCGTGGCCGACGCGTAGCCATCGGGCGACACTGCGCGATCGTGCTCCATGCGCGCGAGCACGTTCGCGTAGTTGAGCGGATCTCCGCGCAACGCGCGATACCGATACGTCGCGGAATCGCCACGTCCACGCGTGGTGACTTCGGCCATCGCGCTGTCGGCCCGCACCAGAACCCGTCCTGCGGTATCACGCGTCGTCACGACGGCGACGCCGTCGAGGGCCGCCAGGACTGACGCCACCCGTTCTACCGAGTCGGGGTGCGCGAACACGCCGAACCCCGTCGTGACACCGTCTACGCTGAAGGCCACGTCAGCGGAGCTGCGCAACGCACCAGCGGTGCGGAATCCCTGTTGTGCCAGTGCGTCGACGACGGGAAGAAAGTCGGCCGAGATCGCGCGATTGTGCCCATGATCCGACAGAATCAGGATCTCGACCTCGCGACCGGTCCGTGCGCGGTACGTCCGCTGTAACTGCACAAGCCTTTTGTCGAGATGCGCAAGATATCTATTGAGATCACCGCGGGTATGCTGCAGCGCGTCGGGTCCCACGTTGTACGCGTAGATCGTGGAACGTCCGCCGCGGCGCAGGAACTCTTTCACATCAATATCCACCTCCCTCCGTGCCACCTGATTCGAAATCAGGTACGCGCCGAGGTGATGGAATTTCGAATCGAACGCGAGATCCATGCGGCGTTCGTATTCGATCGGCGTGATCGCGTCGAGCAGATCGCCGACAACGACATTCTGTCTCGCGCTGTAAAAAATCCGCTGGTATCCCGGGGGCGGCTGCACGCCCATGATGTCGTGCCACGCAACGTCGCTGATCGACGGAAACGTCGAGATCAACCGACTGGGCTCCCGGAAGCCGGCGAACAATCCCCGGGACCGCGCCTCGACAATATCCCGGTAATCCACCCCGTCGAGCGCGAGGACGAGCCTGCCAGCCACCGGCGGATCGAGCGGCAGGCTCCGCCGCCATGGAACACAGGCCAGGGCCAAAGGGAACAACAGCAGGTGAAATACGCTCATCTTGATGAGCCGGGTGGCGCTGGGCATGCTTCACATGCTACCCTGACCGCCGGACCACACAAGCCCACCGCTCGGTCACCTATGCCGCTCTGTTCGTCCCGCCTGCCCCGCCTGCGCCCCACGTGCCGTCCGCGGTGCGTGGCCCGCCGCTACGTCGCACTGAGGTGGGTGGGGTTACTCGCGTGCGTGGTGCTCGCCCCAGCGGCGGCATTATCGGCGCAGGTTGCGACGCCGGTCCTCACCGGGATTGTGAAAGGCACTGTGTTAACGCAGGCTCAGACACCGCTGGTCGGTGCGCAGATCCGGTTCGGGAACGCGACGGACGTCGCTGAATCCGATGATGCCGGTCAGTTCACCGCCGCCCGGGTAAACGCTGGGTCGATGTGGCTACGCGTGCGCCGCATCGGGTACCGGCCGGAGTCGCTGTTGGTCACGGTGCTGGCCGGCGAGACCGCCGAGGCGACGGTGGTAATGACCCAGATCGCCCAGAACATCGCGGCCGTGAATGTGTTCGGCCGACGCGACCTGACGGGGCCGATGGGGGGGTTATACAAGCGACTCCAGGCCGGCGGCGGTCGCTACTTCACGCAGGCCGACATCGAAAAGCGGAATCCCAACAGCATGACGGACCTCCTCCGTTCGGTGCCGGGCCTCCGCATCGAGACGCGCGGTTTCGAGAACAAGGTGCGCATTCGTGGCAGTCGTTGCTCGCCGTTGATATGGCTTGACGGCCAAGGATTGTTTGCCGCCGAGTTCGATCTCGACGCGGTGAACCCTCGGTCGTTCGAGGGTATCGAAGTGTATAGCGGACCGGCGAGCGTGCCGATGGAGTTTCAGGGGAATCAACGCATGAGCAGCAGCTGCGGCACGATTTTGCTGTGGTCGCGCCGCGGCGAATATCGCGATAAGAAGCCGAAGAAGGGCGAGCTCACACCTGCCGCGCGCATCGCGCAATTGCTCGAGGAGTCGACGATCTTCACCGCCGCCGACGTCGACTCTGGCGCGCGCGTGGATTCCTCGATGATCGTGCGACCATACTACCCCGACTCCCTGTTCGATGCGCAGGTCCCCGGCGAACTGATCGCCGAGTTTGTGGTCGGGACCAACGGGTCGGCGATCATGGAGACGTTTAACGCGATGACGACGACGCACCGAGCACTCGTGGAACCGGTGCGCCGCGCGGTACGTGAGCAGCAATTTGTGCCGGCCATGCGAAAAGGTCGTGTGGTGCAGCAGGTCATGCAGCTGCCATTCCGGTTCGTGCCCGACTCCACCGCCCGTCGCCGTCGCTAACATGACCGACCTACCCAAGTCCCTCAGCTGGCACGGCACGATCGCGCTCATCGGCTCCTTGGTATTGGCGTCGTCGGCCACGGCGCAAAAGCTCGTGGAGATCGGCAAGACCTCGGTCGGCACGCCGGTATTTCTCGAGCCCAAATCGGTCACGCGCAGCAACGGCATCACCACGGCCACCGTGCGCGTGCGCCTGCAACCGCCGCTCAAGCATGCGCTGGGGGATCTGCGCAGTTCACGCACGATCGCGATGTACGACTGCGCCAAGCAGACGGTGGCCACGAAAGAGAGCTGGTACTATCTCGACGACGCCGGCACGAAGGTCGGCATGCACAAGGACGTGAAGATCCCGGGCTTCGGCCCGTCGTTCAAAGGCTCGCTGGCTGACGTGGCAATGCGGCACCTCTGCGCGACTCCCCCGCCGCGCTGAGCAACACGCCGGCGATCACGACTGCGGCGCCAGCCAGTCCAAGCGGTGACAGGCGCTCACCCCACACCACATACGCGGCCACCACCGCGATGACGGGCTCCAGCGTGGCGATCGTGGCCGCGCGCGCGGACGGAAGGCGTTTCACCCCCTCCGCGTAGGCGAGATACGCCGCGTAGGTACAGACAACGGCCAGAAACGCCACGCCGCCCCACGCCGCTCGCGACAGCGACAGCAGCTGCACAAACGGCAACATCGTGGCGGCGCCGACGCTCAACGCCCAGGCCATCACGCGCGCCGACGCGTTGTGCGAGAAGAGCCGTCGCCCCACGAGAAAGTAGAGTGCGTACATCGCGCCCGAGAGCAGCCCCCACCCCACGGCGCCCGCCGACCAGCGCACCGCGCCCGTCCCGCTCGACAGTGCCACAAGGGCAACGCCGACCAGCGTGAGCGTGAGGGCGGCCGTGGCACGTGCACTCACGCGCTCATGGAAAAAGACCCGCCCGCCGATCGCGACCCAGATCGGCGCCGAGTACATCAGAATGGAGGAGAGCGCCACGCCGCCCTGCTCGACCGCGTTGAGGTACGCGAAGTACAGCACCGCGACGCCCGCCACGCCCAAGAACAACGCGGCGGGCCGATCGGCGCTGTGCAGGGGCTGAGCACGCGTAACGGCGGCGTGAACCGTAAACAGCGCCGCCGCCAGCGCCGCCCGCCAGAACGCCACCGTGAGCGGTGGTGTGCCATCGGCCATCGCCACGCGCGACATCACCCCCAGCAACCCCCAGCACAGAACCGCCAGCAGGATGGCGATTGCGCCGTATCGAATGGTCGCTGGTGTGGGGGGCGTCATTGCGTGCAATCTAGCAGCCGCCGCCGACGAGCCCCATGTTGAATGGGTCCACGCACCCTCTTCTTCCGCACAGGCCTCCCGTGCGAATCTCGCGTTCTCTGCAGGCTCGCTGCTCGCTCGCGCTTTCCCTCGCGACCGCGCTCTCACCGATTGCGCGAGTACTTCCGGCGCAATCCGATCCG